>JBDTNG010000266.1:0-12715 GCA_039933895.1 Flavobacterium sp.
GAATGGACCTGCGATTACGTCTAAACTTGCGCCGGACCCGCGAGAGACTCTATATGTTAATGAGGTGACCCGATGAAACGCCTTGCCCTTATTCTCGCCAGCGGCGCTGTTTTTTTTGGTGCCTTTCACGACAGAAACAATAAAATCTTTGTCTAACATTTCTTTGCCTGGGAAGCCGTTCGCATCGACACTATAAAAATGGATTTTAATCGTTGCATTTTCAATTCTACTATCGGTTTCAATACTTACTCTTTTGATGAATTTCATTCTTTTATAAGCAGCGATATAAGGGAAAAACTTGGTGTCTATCCTTGGGCCATTGTCGAAAGACTGGTAAATATCATTTTTCGTTTTACCAATTTCAATGATTTTAGTGTTTTTACTTTTAGAAATAACCACCTCATCTAACTCATAAGCTATGGGCTTCAAATTAACCAATTTTGATTTGGAAGCAATAAGGATTTTCTTTTCAAATCCTAGGGCGGAAAAAATTAATTTTTTGTTTTTATCCGATTCATTAATCGTAAACTCTCCGTTCTCTTCCGAAGTAGTTCCAATATTTTCATTGGCTACCCAAATATTAACATACGAAATTGGCTTTCCTGAAACACTGTCTCTTACGACTCCTTTTATTTGCGCTGTGATAGAAAAACTCACTAAAAACACCATCCATACTACATCCTTCTTTTTCATTTTTCTCTATACTGTTTTTAATAAATTGGCGATTTTTCTGTCGTTAGAAAGTCTTGGTAATTTGTTTTGTCCACCTAATTTTCCAATGGATTTCATATACTCCTGAAAACCATTTTTGGCTACTTTTTGAATGACAACGGTTTTTAAAACATGGCCTACAATCAAATCGTCGTAGTACACATTTTGCTTGCGCATGGCGTTGTCAATGGCGAGAGCAAATTGTGCCAGATCTTCTGGTTCATTTTCAAACTCAATAAACCACTCGTGGTATGGCAATCCTTCTGTTGGGGTGATTTGCGGTGCTACTGTAAATTCGTTTACACGAACAGCAGTTCCTTCGACAGCCTCCTTTAAAGCGGCTTCTACTTCTTTTCCAATAACATGTTCACCAAAAGCAGAAATATAATGTTTGATGCGTCCGGAAACAATGATTCGGTACGGTTTTAAACTCGTAAATTGAATGGTATCGCCAATATTATACCCCCAAAGTCCTGCATTGGTTGAAATAATTAAAACATAATTGACACCCAATTCGACATCACCAATAGTATATCGTTTTGGTCCCGAAGTTTCGGGATCGGTGAAAAATTCATCTGCTTTTATAAATTCATAGAAAATTCCGGCTTTCAACAACAACAACATTCCATCTTCGTTTTTGATCCCGAAATTTCGGGATTGGTAGGCAAAAAATCCTTCAGAAGCTGGAAACAGTTCAATGGAGTCAACTTTTCTTCCAATTAAATTTTCAAATTTGGCACGATAAGGTTCGTAATTAACTCCGCCGTAAATAAATAAATTGAAGTTTTGGAACAATTCACCAACAGGTTTTCCAGCCTTTTGATGCAATTTCTCAAAATACATTTGTACCCAAGATGGAATTCCCGAAATGACAGTCATGTTTTCATTGAACGTTTCTTCAACAATAGCATTGACTTTGGTTTCCCAATCTTCAATGCAATTGGTTTCCAAGGATGGCATTCGGTTTTTTTGTAAATATTTTGGAACAAAATGAGCGACAATTCCAGAAAGACGACCGAGTTTAATTCCGTTTTTTTCTTCCAAAACAGGGCTTCCTTGCAGGAAAATCATTTTCCCGTCGACAAAGTCTGCTTTCCCAGTTTCGTGAATATAGCTTAAGATGGCATTTCGAGCTGCTTCGATGTGAAAAGGCATCGATTCCTTGGTTAATGGAATGTATTTCGCGCCAGAAGTCGTTCCCGAAGTTTTAGCAAAATACAACGGTTTTCCTTTCCAAAGAATATCTTCTTCTCCTTTTACAACCTTATCAACATAAGGTTTTAACGCTTCGTAATCCCGAACAGGAACCTGTTTTGCAAAATCGGCAAAAGTTTTGATTCTGTTAAAATTATGGTCTTTTCCAAACTGTGTGTTTGCGGCTTGACGAATTAAATCTTCAAAGACTTGCTGTTGGGTTTCAATAGGATTTTGAGCCCATTTCTGCGTTTTTTTATGGATTTTTTTGGCAAATTGCCTGGCTAAAATAGATTTAATTGACATTTTTTATTTTGCTTTTCGGTTAACGCAAAAACGGGAGGTTGGTTATTTTTTATTTTTCTTAGCTTTTTCGTCTTCTTGTTTCCTTAAGTCAAGTTCTTCGTCGGAAGCCTTAAAATTATATTCGGAAGGGTCAACATATTCGGAAGCCATGATAGAATCTTTGTTCACTTTAGCATACTCTAAATCGCCGGTTAGTACTTTTTTAACCGATTGGATGTAGGCATCGTTTTTCTTTAAAGCAAATTCCAAAGAGTCTGATTTTAAACCTAAATTGAATGCGTCTTTTTTCAATTCGGTTGAAGCATATCCGGGAATATATTCGCGAAGTGGCGTAAAAGCGATGATATAAGTAGTAACTGAAATCAAGAAAATAGCGCCTATTGTTGCCACAATAAAGACATTCAGAATAGTTAATTTGAAAGAAAATTGCTCTTCAAATGTTTCTTCATTTAAAATTACAAGCCGTCTTTTGGTTTTTATTTTGTTTAAAAATGCCTTGCGTTTTAACCTTTTTGCTGACATACTAAGTATAATTTATAACAAATATAATAATTACATATTTGAAGTTCGCTTTTAAGTAATAATTAATCGTTAAAAAAGAATTGCGTTTTTAATTTCTTTAATATATTTGTTGAATATTTACTCGAAATAGCGAAAGCATAATTTTATATACTATGGGACGATTAGGCACAACAGAGATACTTTTAATATTGGCAGTTGTTTTATTACTTTTTGGTGGTAAAAAAATTCCAGAATTAATGAAAGGTTTAGGAACCGGAATGAAAGAATTTAAAGATGCAGCAAAAGGTGACGAAGCAGCTAAATCTAAAAAAGAAGAAGAAACTAAAGAATAATTTCTTTTATATACAAAAAAAATCCCAAATACCTTAGGTGGCATTTGGGATTTTTTGTTTTAGATGATCATCGACAATTGAATTCTTTTTCGGTCTTCATCGACTTCCGTGACTTTAACCTGTACGTGTTGGTGAAGTTTGACCACTTCATTCACATCAGAAACATAACCAGCTTTGAGTTGCGAAATATGCACCAAGCCACTTTCTTTGATTCCAATATCTACAAAACAGCCAAAAGCCGTAATATTATTAACAATTCCTGGTAAAATCATACCGGTTCTGACATCTTTCATGGTTTTTACATTGGGGTCAAATTCGAAAACTTTGGCAGATTTTCGTGGATCCAATCCTGGTTTTTCCAATTCCTTTAAAATATCTTTCAACCCTAAAACCCCAATATCGTTAGTAATATAATTTTCCGCTTTTACTGAAGCTATTTTCTCTTTATTTGCAATCAATTCATTGACTTTAATACCTAAATCTTTGGCCATTTTCTCCACAATACTATACGCCTCAGGATGCACTGCTGAATTGTCTAACGGATTTTTTGCATTATGAATTCGGATAAATGCCGCTGCTTGTTGGTATGCTTTTTCACCCAAACGCGGTACTTTTTTAAGTTGTTTTCGGTCTTCAAAAGGACCATTTTCCGAACGATATGCAACAATGTTTTCAGCCATTTTTTCACCAATTCCAGAAACATAACTCAACAAGGATTTACTCGCGGTATTGATGTTTATACCCACTGAGTTTACACAACGGACCACAACAGTATCCAGTTCTTCTTTTAATTTAGTTTGATCCACATCGTGTTGGTATTGTCCGACGCCAATTGATTTTGGGTCGATTTTAACCAATTCGGCCAAAGGATCAGAAAGCCTTCTTCCAATAGAAACCGAACCACGAACGGTCACATCATAATTTGGAAACTCATCACGTGCGATTTTTGAAGCAGAATATACTGATGCTCCAGCTTCAGAAACCACGAAAACCTGTAATGGTTTGTCGAAAGCAATTTTTTTGATAAAAAACTCTGTTTCACGCGAAGCAGTTCCGTTTCCAATAGAAATCGCATCAACAGCATAGGCATTGACCATGGAACGGATTTTTTTCATCGCCATAGCATCTTCCTTTTGAGGTGCATGAGGATAGATGGTTTCATTATATAACAAATCGCCTCTTTCGTCCAAACAAACCACTTTACAACCACTTCTAAAACCTGGGTCAATCGCTAAAATTCGTTTTTCTCCCAAAGGTGGTGCCAATAATAATTGACCTAAATTCCCAGCAAAAACGTTTATAGCAGTTACATCAGCTTTCGCTTTCGCTTCCTGCAATGTTTCGTTTGAAATAGCAGGTTCGAGCAATCTTTTGTAACTGTCTTTGATCGCCAAACGCAATTGTTCGGCAGTTTCCTTATTATTTTTTATGGTGGTGTTTTCGATGAATTCTAGAATTTCTTCTTTTTCAACATCAATATTCAACTTGATAAATCCTTCATTTTCGGCACGAAGCATCGCTAATAATCGGTGTGAAGGTGCTTTACTTAATGGCTCAGACCAATCGAAATATTGCGAAAATTTTTGTGCGGCTTCGTCGTCTTTTTTGGCTTTAACCACTTTAGTCGTAACCACGGCTTTGCGTTGAAATACGTTACGAAGGTTTTTTCGGATGTAAATATTTTCATTAATCCATTCGGCAATAATGTCACGAGCGCCTTGTAAAGCATCGTCTTCATTAACCACTTTATCATTAATGTATTTTGACGCTTCAAATTCGATATCATCATTATTTTGTGCCATGATGATTTTTGCCAAAGGTTCTAATCCGTTTTCGCGAGCGACATCGGCTTTGGTTTTTTTTTTCTTTTTATACGGCAAATAAAAATCTTCCAATTCCTGCAAATCGAAACTTAAATTGATTTTCTTTTGCAATTCTGGCGAAAGCGCATTTTGTTCTTCGATTGATTTTAAAATGGCTTCTTTACGCTTTACAATTGTTTCGTACTCTTTGTTGAGTTTGGCAATTTGTTCAATCATAACCTCATCCAGATTTCCGGTTTTGTCTTTTCGGTAACGGGAAATAAAGGGAATAGTGCAATCTTCAGAAAGCAATTGCAGTGTGTTTTCGATATTTTTAGGTTGCGTTGCAACTTGTTTTTGGATGAATTCTAAATTTGTCATTGTCTGTTTTTATGGCAACGGTAAAGGTTTTTCGACTGGCATTGTCTTTTGCAAAACAAAACACTTTGGTTCACAAATCCAAATATTTTTCTGGTGATTGAAATCAACTTACCAACAACTTTGTATTATTGATTATCGTGTTTGTAATTGCGTTTCATAAAGTTTAGGGCTGCTTCGATAACTTCTCCCATGGACTTTGCTTTCTTAAAATTGACGTCCATAGTAAATTTGTATGTGTCTTTTTTGAGTTGTTCCAATTTTTCTGGCGGCGAAAGTTCCATTGATTTCATGGCAACCAATAAATCCTTTAATCGTTCTTCGGAACCTACCAATCGTTTGACCAAAATAGAGCGTTCTTCGTTTTGATATTGTTCGATAGAATTTTGTTTCAGCTTGTCTTTTACCAATTCATAAAAGGGAAAATTTTCTTTGAAAAGATGGGGTTTGTACAATTTGAAATTGCCTTCATAACATTGTTGGTCGAAATCAATAGCGCGGATTTTAAAGACCAAATGGTCGTAATCATAAATAGGAATGACCACAAAATTATACGAACGCATATCGCCCAAAAGACCAATCATGCATCTTTCGTTGAACTTTACAAACTCTTTCGCAATTTGTGCTTTTTCGTGTTCGGTACAATTTTTTAGGTGTTTGTCTAAAAAAACATCGCCAGGAATCCCAACAATATGTTCCTCAATAAGAGTGTCTTTGAAAACCAGATAATTAATCCTGTTCGGTGATAAAACATCTTCCAATTCTAAACCAAATATTCTGGAAGCATCCGCTTTTTTGATATAAAAATGAGTGTAATTATCATTTAAAATATTTCTTACTTTGATTCTAAAAGGTTTTGAATTACCGAAAGTACAGAAGTCAATATTATCAACAGTTAAAAATTTTAAATTGCGTTCATCTCCATCGGAATGCAAAAGCGTGTAAATTCTTTTTAGGCTATTGTCTATCTCTTCTTTCTCGTATTCATTGTAATAGGTTCGAACCCAAAGCGTATCATCTCCGTTTTTATCATACACGACAACCGACCCTTGAAAGCGCAGTAAATCTTCATAAAAAACATTGGTTTTAGTCAGTCTTTTATATTTTTCAAGATAACTGTAAAGAATGTTATTTATGGGATAGTATTGTTTTTTAAAAACGGGCGAATTGTTACTCATAAAATACTATTGCTGTTGTTGCCGAGGCATAAATATAAAGAAAAAGCTGCTTCAAAATTTGAAACAGCTTTATAACTCATTATTAATTCAATTTATTGCAATTGAATGATACAATCGTCTTGTTCCACCATTGATTTTTCTTTCAATAGAATTTTGCCGACAACCCCTTTTTTAATGGCACACATTGTCGTTTCCATTTTCATGGCTTCAATGACAAATAAAGGCGTGTCTTTTTCAATTTCATCACCTTCGTTGACCAATATTTTAAGCAAACTTCCTTGTAAAGGTGAACCAATGTCATTTGGTCCGGCAATTTTTACATGTGCTGCTTTTAATGATTGAATCGATTTATCCTTGATGATAATATTTCGGGTTTGCCCATTAATCTGAAAGAAGACTTCTCTGAAACCTTCTTCATTTGGCTCACCCATATACCTGAATTTCACGATAATGTTTTTTCCTAAATCCAAACCAACAATGATTTCCTCATTAGGTTTCATTGGATAGTAAAAACTTGGTGTTGGTAATTTTTCTACACGGCCAAAATATTTTCTGAAAGTATAAAAATCTTCAAAAACTTTAGGAAACATGATGTAAGACAATAAATCTTCAATGGTTAATGTGTTGTCAAACTTTTGGTGTAATTTCTCTAACTCCTCTTTGAAATCAATTGGTTTGATGTGGGCATTTGGCTTTTCAGTATATGGTTTTTCGTTCTTTAAAACCATTTTTTGAAGTGTTGGTGGAAAACCGCCAAACGGTTGTCCTAAATCTCCTCTAAACAATTGTTTCACCGATTCCGGAAAAGCCAATGTATCACCTTTTTCCATCACATCATTTGCCGTTAAATTATTTGAAGTCATGAACAAAGCCATATCTCCCACCACTTTTGATGAAGGCGTTACTTTGACAATGTCGCCAAACAATTCGTTGACCACCACATAATTTTGTTTGATGGTTTCAAATTTATCTTCAAGACCTAAACCTCTTGCTTGCGGCAAAAGATTAGAATATTGTCCACCTGGAATTTCATGATCGTAAACTTCTGCAGTACCCGCTTTCAATTCGCTTTCGAAAGGATAGTAGTATTCACGAACAACTTCAAAATAATTAGAATATTCGTTTAGCTTTTTCAAATCCAAAGGACACTCTCTTTCCGTTCCTTGTAAAGCCGCCACTAATGAATTGAAATTCGGTTGTGATGTAAGTCCACTCATAGACGCCAAAGCCACATCAACTACATCCACTCCTGCTTCAATCGCTTTAACGTACGTTGTCGACTGAATCGAAGAAGTATCGTGTGTGTGCAAGTGAATGGGAATCGAAATGTTTTTCTTCAATTCTTTGATTAAAATTTCAGCAGCATATGGTTTCAACAAACCAGCCATGTCTTTAATAGCTAGCATGTGGGCACCGGCAGCTTCTAATTCTTTAGCCAAATCAACATAATACTGAAGGTTGAATTTTTGTCGGTCTGGATTTAAAATATCTCCTGTATAACAAATACAAGCTTCGGCAATGGCATTGGTTTTTTCTCTGACAATTTTAATACTGTGACGCATGCCTTCAATCCAGTTTAAAGAATCAAATATTCTAAAAACATCGATTCCGTTTTCGGCACTTTTAATAATAAACTGCTCTAAAACATTGTCTGGATAGGCAGCATAGCCTACAGCATTACTTCCTCTAAAAAGCATTTGAAGCAATACGTTTGGTGCTGCTTTTCTGATTAAACGCAAACGTTCCCACGGATCTTCGTGAAGAAAACGCATAGTCACATCAAAAGTGGCACCACCCCAAACTTCAAGGGAAAACAACTGAGGGAAATTTTTAGCAATACCTTCGGTTACTTTTAAAATATCGTGGTTGCGCAAACGCGTAGCAAAAAGCGACTGGTGTGCATCACGCAAAGTAGTATCGGTAAAGAGTATTTGTTTCTCGTTTTTAATATGTTCGATAAATTTATCTCTACCCAATTCATTCAGTAAATCTTTGGTTCCTTTTGGATATTCTTCAATCGTATCTGTTGGAACAATTGCTTTTCTAAATATTTTATCTGGGTCATAACTTTTCACATCGGGATGACCGTTGACTTTTAATTCACCTAAATATTTCAACAGTTTTGTTCCTCTATCTTTAGAATATTCATAGCGAGGTATCAATAGATGTGGATTGTTTGGAATGAAATTTACTGTCGTTTCTCCACTTCTAAAAATATCATTCTCCATCACATTGATTAAGAATGGAATATTGGTTTTTACACCTCTAATCTTAAATTCACTTAAGGTTCTTTTCAGTCGGTCGGAAGCACCTTTTAAAGTTCTTCCGCTTGAGGAAACTTTAACCAACATGGAGTCGAAAAACGGTGATATAGTCACACCCGAATAACAACTTCCTTCATCCAAACGAATACCGTATCCACCAGCATTTCTATAGGCAATGATTGTTCCGTAATCTGGTTTGAAGTCGTTTTCAGGATCTTCGGTCGTAATTCTACATTGAATCGCCCAACCATTACATTTAATATCTTCTTGGTTGTGAATAAAAATCTGATTGTGTGTCAGTGGATGTCCAGCTGCTATAATAATTTGAGAACGTACCAAATCAATTCCTGTAATTTCTTCAGTAATTGTGTGTTCTACCTGAATTCTAGGATTGACTTCGATGAAATAAATATTTTCGTCTTTATCTACCAAAAACTCTACCGTTCCGGCGTTGTTGTAATTTACATATTTTGCTATTTCAATAGCATATTGGTAAAGTCTTGCTTTGGTTTCCGGTTTTAAAATGGAAGGCGCAATTTCAATTACTTTTTGAAAACGTCTTTGTACCGAACAATCTCTTTCATATAAATGCACCACATTTCCGTGATTGTCACCCAAAATTTGAACTTCTATGTGTTTTGGATTGTCAATGAATTTTTCAATAAAAACAGTGTCGTTTCCAAAGGCTTTTAGAGATTCGCTTTTGGCATTAAAAAAAGCCATTTTCATTTGATCGGCATTTTGCACCACGCGCATACCTCTTCCACCGCCACCGGCAGCAGCTTTTAACATAATTGGATAACCAATTTGGTCAGCTTCAGACAAAGCATCTTCCACGGTTTCCAAATTAATTTTTGAATCTTTAATTAACGGAACACCTACGGCAAGGGCTACTTTTTTGGCAGCAACCTTATCACCTAGTTGCAGCATTACTTCTGCACGAGGTCCGACAAAAATGATTTTTTCTTCCTGACATCTTTTTGCAAATTCAACATTTTCAGATAAAAATCCATAACCTGGGTGAATTGCATCTACTTGATTTTCTTTGGCAACTTTAATAATCGCCTCAATATCCAAATAGGGTTTTAAAGGTTCAGAATCATCACCAATTTGAAAACTTTCGTCTGCTTTGTATCGATGTAAAGAATATCGATCTTCAAATGTATAAACGGCTACGGTGTTGATTTTTAATTCCGTAGCAGCTCTGAATACACGAATAGCAATTTCGCCCCTGTTGGCGACAAGTAATTTTTTAATAGTTAGAATTTCGGTCATGTGAAGTAATGGGTTGAGTTGTGTGTTTTTAACCCACCGAAATTACAAAAAAAACGGAAATACGCGTAAAAAAATAAATATTTATTAGTAATAAATATTTTTTAACAATAATAATGTAACGAAAAAAGCCAATTTAGATTATTTTCTAACAATTCTTTAATTTTTTTAGTCTTGTACAATAAAATCCTTAGGGTCTTCTTTCTTAAATTCAGGTTGAATATTGATATGATTGATGTTAAATCTCTCAAATAGAACCATTTCCACTTCGTGAAGTAAATCATTGAACTCACTCATTTTAATGTCTTCCGAACAATCTAAATGTGCTTCGAGGTGCAACTCTTCGTCGTTAAGGTGCCAAACATGAATGTGGTGTAGTTTATTTGCTCCTTGAATTTTATGTACTTCCTCAATAATTTCCTCAATATTAATATCTTTTGGTGTGAAAAGCATCAGCATTTTGGTAGAAGTTATCAGCAAATCAATTCCAACAACAATCAGATAAACCGCAATAAGTATGGTCATTACACTATCCACCCAAAACCATCCGAAAAACTTCATTAACAAACCACCCACTAAAACGGCAACGGATGCCATCATATCAGTTAGTAAATGCAAATAAGCCGATTTCATATTGATACTATGGTCGGCATCTTTCTTTAATAATAAAACTGAAAATCCATTGACAGCAATTCCTAAAACGGCCAACCAAATCACCAAAGTAGATTCTATTGGTTTTGGGTTAAAGAAGCGTTCTATTGCACCATAAATCAAAAACAAAGCTACAATAACTAAGGTAGAAGCATTAACAAAAGCTGCGATTAAACCCGCTCTTTTATATCCAAATGTTTGATTTACAGAAGCTTTTCTTCTTGAAAGCTTATGTGCCACCAAACTAAATACAAGCGACAAAACATCGGAAAAATTATGTAAGGCATCCGAAAGTAAGGCCAAACTTCCTGAAATAATTCCGCCAACAACCTGTGCAAGCGTAATCAGTAAATTCAATAAAATAGAATAAACTAAGTTTTTCCCTTCTACTTCATGCTTGTGAATGTGGACGTGGCTGTGATTATGGCTGTGGTTATGGCTCATTTCAAAATTAGGGCTTAATGATATATTTTGCGACTATTAAAAGTAAAAAAAAATACAATGCTATCCCGAAAGTAAAAAAAGTCCAATACTGTTTATATCCTTTTTTATTCCCTAAGCAAAGAATTTCTGCGGACTCTTTTACGTGGTATCCATAAAAGAAGGGGCTTGTAAAAATGATGATACATTTCTTTTTTAAACTTAATTCCTTCTGAACAACTTCTTTAATTACCATGTCTCTTCTGTCAATCTCACTGATAATCTCCTTCTTTAATGATGGATCAATACCATTTGATTTTAAAAGACTGATCAGCTGTTCGTCTGATAGTTTACGTATATTATTGTCCATTCGTATTATTCACAAGCTATTTTATCCACTCTTGTGGCATGTCTTCCTCCTTCAAAATCAGTAGTTAAAAAAGTTTCAACCATTTCAACTGCTTGTTTGATGTTTGTATAACGTGCCGGAATACTAATAATGTTAGCGTTATTGTGTTGGCGAGCCAAAGCGGCAATTTCGTTAATCCAACAAAGAGCAGCACGAACTTCTTGATGTTTGTTTGCTGTTATCGAAATACCATTTCCAGATCCACAAATAAGGATACCAAAAGTTGCTTTTTTAGATTCTATGTCTTTTGCAACTGCGTGACCAAAATCAGGATAATCAACGCTATCGAAAGTATCTGTTCCATGATTGATTACTGTATGTCCTTTTGATTCAAGGTGTTCTACAATTGCTTTTTTGTATTCTGGTCCAGCGTGGTCGTTACCGATAGAAATTATCATAAGATTGTGTGTTTGTTGTTGCAAATTTACCAAAAGAATTGTGTATTTGTTTATGGTTGAAATTTTATTTATCGAAATTTACTTTAAGTATAAGTTGCTGAAAATCAGCGTGGTTTTTGTATCTAAATTGTTAAATTATTGCAATGTTAACATTAAATCGTAACTAATTGATATTCAGTTAATCTTAAATTAACATCAACTGTTAACAACTTTAGATAGAATATTAGAACTATTTCTTGGTTGTAAGAAAAAAAATTGTAATCCAAAATTGACTTCAGAAAAACTAATTTAGTTTGATGAATTTTTAGATTAGTTATCAGCTAAAAAAGTAGTGGTTGTTAACAAAAACCAATTTTAAACTTATCTACAAAAATCGTATATTTTGAATTGTTAACAGTTGTTGATAGCTTTTTGGAATCCTTTTAAAATGAAGCTTTTATACTCTTAAAATTATGTTAATAAATCGGTATAAAAACAAATAACTTAAAAACAACTACCAAAAATTGAAAGTTATAGTCACTATTAACAAGCTATAATAACCATCAAAAATATTTTAAATTTAAATTTTTCTTTTTGTTGTTTTTAATAGATGTTGATAACATTTCATTTTTGGTTTTGAAAAAGAAAATAGAGGAAAGAAGCAAGAATAAAGATTTGTTTGTTCTTCAAAGTTTATTTTTATTGGATTAGATAATTTAGAGAAAAGATTTTCCATTTCTTTTATCTTGTTTCTTGTCTCTTTCTTCTTTACTCCCATTCTTCCCACAAAAGTTATATTTTCTTTAAAACTATCATCCGAATTCTGTTTACTGCCAACAATTTTGTAAATTTCAACTTTAGAAAAAATGAATTATGAGTAAAATGCCAAAAAAGTTTGG
>JBDTNG010000267.1:0-3598 GCA_039933895.1 Flavobacterium sp.
TACAACTTCGTTTTCGTCAACGCCTAATTTGTCTACGATAATCGCTTTAACTCTTGATGCAATGTCTGACATAATCTTTAATTTTAAAATTTAATTGATGGCAAAAATAAAAAACTTTATTTTAAAACCATGCTTTAGTTAATAAATGTGACTACGAATTTAAAAAAAAATATTTCATAAAGAGTTCTTAAATCTATTTATTATCATTTATTATTCTTTTTTTTGCGTAATATAAATCACAGGATAAATGAAAAAGATTGTAATATTTGCTTCTGGTTCGGGTTCAAATGCCGAAAAAATCATATTACATTTTAAAAACAGTAATCAAGGAAACGTAGCTGGAATATTTTCTAACAATCTGCATGCCAAAGTTTTAGATATTTCAAAAAATCATAATATTCCTGCAGTAGCTTTCGATAAAACGGCCCTTTCTGACGGAACCGTTTTTGATGAAATCAATAAAATAAAACCAGATTTAATTGTTCTTGCGGGTTTTCTTTTGAAGTTTCCAGACAACATTATTCAGAAATATCCCAATCAAATAATAAATATTCATCCTGCTTTGTTGCCAAAATATGGTGGAAAAGGAATGTATGGGATGAATGTGCATCGTGCAATTCTCGAAAATAAGGAGAATGAAACAGGAATTTCCATTCATTATGTAAATGAACATTATGATGAAGGGGGGGTGATTTTTCAAAAAACAGTCAATATAGAAGATTGTAAAACACCTGAAGAAATTGCTCAAAAAGTTTTGGAGCTAGAACACGAACATTTTCCTTTAGTTATAGAAAAACTAATAACTCATAATCCATAATTTTGAATTCAACACACCAAGTACATATATATACAGATGGCGCTGCCAAAGGAAATCCCGGTCCTGGAGGTTATGGTGTCGTGATGGAATTAACAGGAACACACTACAAAAAAGAATTTTACGAAGGTTTCCGACATACGACAAACAATAGAATGGAACTTTTGGCCGTTATTGTGGGATTAGAAAAACTAAAAAATCAAAATACAAAGGTTTTGGTGGTTTCTGATTCCAAATATGTCGTGGATTCTGTTGAAAAAAAATGGGTTTTTGGCTGGGAAAAGAAAAATTTCTCCGGAAAGAAAAACCCAGATTTATGGATGCGCTTTCTTAAAATATATCGGAAACACCAAGTGGATTTCAAATGGATTAAAGGACACAACAATCACAAACAAAATGAGCGTTGCGACGAATTGGCTGTAATGGCTTCAACTCAAGAAAAATTATCTATTGATTCTTTTTATGAAAATGAACAAGCATAAATTGCTTTGATTTTCATAAATTTACGTCAAACTTTAGCCCCAAAGTAAATGCATAAATTGTTTGTAATTGTTTTCAGTTTTATGTTTTGTGGTTTTGTCTTATTGCCAAATCCTTGGGAACTGGCTGTAAATAAAGATGAGATAAAAATCTACGTCAGGAAATCTGATTCGACTTCGATCAAAGAATACAAAGCGATCATGAATGTAAAAGTGCCGATGGATTCGGTGATAAGAAAAATTCTAGACGTAAAGAATCTTCGAACTTGGAATTACAAAACGACCAAAACTTCTTTGATTAAGAAAATTTCCGATACTAGTTGGGTTTTTTACATGCAAAATGATTTGGATTGGCCCATAAAAGACAGAGACCACGTGTCTCGAGTTGTCATGAAGAGGACGAAAAAAGAATGCATTATTACACTAACACCCGAGAATAATTTAATCAAGGAAAATCCTGATTTCATTAGAATAAAAAGATTCAAAGGGATTTGGGTTTTAAAAAAAATCGATGAAAAACAAACGCAGATAGTCCAGCAATTGTATGGCGATCCCGAATCATATGTGCCTTCATTTATTATTAATTCTATGCTTACTAAAGCGCCTTTCGAGACTTTTAAAGCCATGAGAAGTCAACTCGAAAAATCAAATAAATCGGTTAGTAATTACAAAAACTAAATCGTACATTTGCACCTTTAATTTTCATTTCATTTTATGAACAAATTATTAATAGTAGGAACAGTTGCTTTTGATGCAATTGAAACCCCTTTCGGGAAGACCGATAAGATATTAGGTGGTGCAGGAACGTATATTGGACTTTCAGCTTCAAATTTTAATTTACAATCGGCAATCGTTTCGGTTGTTGGAGAAGATTTTCCACAGGAATATATCGATTTATTAAAAGATAGAAGTATTGACATTTCAGGTCTTGAAGTAGTAAAAGGAGGGAAAACTTTCTTTTGGAGTGGAAAATACCACAACGATTTGAATTCAAGAGATACTTTGGCGACAGAACTTAATGTTTTGGCTGATTTTCAACCAAAAGTGCCAGAAAACTTCAAAAATGCCGATGTGGTAATGCTTGGAAACCTGCATCCAATGGTACAAAGCAGTGTTTTAGATCAAATGGAAGTAAAACCAAAATTAGTAGTTTTGGATACTATGAACTTCTGGATGGACTGTGCTTTGGAAGACTTATTGACGGTAATCAAACGTGTAGACGTTATTACCATCAATGATGAAGAAGCGCGTCAGCTTTCTGGGGAATATTCTCTAGTAAAAGCAGCTGCAAAAATTCAAATGATGGGACCAAAATATGTGGTGATTAAAAAAGGAGAACATGGTGCTTTGTTATTTCATGACAAACAGGTTTTCTTCGCACCAGCTTTACCCCTTGAAGAAGTTTTTGATCCAACAGGAGCAGGAGATACTTTTGCAGGAGGTTTCGCAGGATTCATTACACAAAGTGAAAATGTTTCTTTCGAAAATATGAAAACTGCCATTATTCAAGGTTCAAACTTAGCTTCTTTCTGTGTAGAGAAATTTGGAACTGAACGAATGATTGGTCTTACAAAAGAAGAAGTAAACGCGAGATTAAAACAATTTAAATCGCTAACACAATTCGATATCGCATTATCATAATACGAAGCCCTGGACGATGTTTGGGGCTTTTTTTATTTACTTAACTACAACACAACAACATGAGTGACGCATTAAAACACGAGTGTGGCATTGCCCTTTTAAGATTAAAAAAACCATTAGAGTTCTACAAGGAGAAATATGGTACGGCTTTTTACGGAGTCGAAAAAATGTATCTCCTTCTTGAAAAACAACACAATAGGGGGCAAGATGGTGCCGGTTTGGCCAGCATCAAATTAGATGTCGAAGCAGGTCAAAGATATATTAGCCGAATTAGATCTAATCAGGCACAGCCAATACAGGATATTTTTGGTCAAATTAACCAGCGCATAGCCGACGAATTAGAAGCAAATGAAGCGTATCGTAATAATGTAGCACTTCAAAAAGCTAATATTCCTTATGTAGGCGAATTGTTCTTGGGACATGTCCGGTACGGAACTTTTGGTAAAAATAGTATCGAAAACGTTCACCCTTTCCTACGTCAGAATAACTGGATGCACCGCAACTTAATTGTGGCAGGAAATTTTAACATGACCAATGTTAAAGAATTATTTGAAGATTTAGTTCGTTTGGGACAACACCCAAAACAAATGGCTGATACTGTAACCGTAATGGAAAAAATTGGTCATTTTCTAGATGATGAAGTAACCGATTTGTACCAAGAATG
>JBDTNG010000268.1:0-21940 GCA_039933895.1 Flavobacterium sp.
GCATAGGTTAGATTGTTAACAGGCCCTTTGGTTACCAGCGTAGAATAGCCTGGTTTTTTTATAATTAATGTAGTGTTGTTGTCATCGATTCCATTAAAAACTTTAGGAATATTAATCCTTCCTGAGTTATCGGTAGTTGCGGTTACTGATGTTTCACCGTTTTTTTGAAAGATGACTTCGGCACCTTCTATTTTTTGATCTTTAATCACGGCACTTAAAACTTGTATTTGGGTTTTGTCTTGCGCAAAAAGAGCAGCGGAATAAAAGAATAACACTGCAATTGAAAATTTAAAAAAATTTGAATTCATGTTTTGGTTTTATAAAAAGTATTAAATTGTAGTAAGCAAATTTTGTTCCAAGAAATTAAATTTAAGTCAGAAACGGATTATTTTTTTATGCTTTCCGTCACGTCCCTCAAAAACCCGTTAAAATCAAAATCAGGTTCTTCGGTTAAGCCCATTCTTACAATTATTAAATCTTTCGATGGAAAAATGGCAATGATTTGTCCTTGGTAACCGCTGCAATAGTACATTTCTTTTGGAACATCAGGGAAATAACCACCAGCATTCAGCCAAAAATGTGCGCCATATTGCCCATTTGAAGTATTTGTTGGTGTTGAAACGTATTTTGCCCAGCTTTCATCAAAAAGTTGTTTGCCGTTCCAATTTCCTTTGTGCAAATAAAGTAAGCCAAATTTCGCCCAATCTCTTGTAGTAGCCCATCCATAAGAAGAACCCACATAATTTCCAGACATATCGGTCTCAAGTAAAGAAGAATTCATACCAATTTTATCCAATAAGGCACTGTACCAAAAATCTAAATATTCCTGATGTGTTTTAAATTGTTGACGTAAAATACCTGAAAGTAAGTTGGTTGTTCCTGAAGAATAATACCAACGGTTATTGGGTTTCGCAATTGCTGGTTTTTCAGCTTGCGATTTCGTCATATCTTCCGCTAAAAAAAGCATTTTAGTCACATCAGAAATTTTATTATAATCTTCTTCCCATTCCAACCCTGAATTCATATGAAGCAGGTCGTTTGTGGTGATGTTTTTGCGCTCGTCATTTTTCCATTCGGCAATAGGAGCCGGTTTGTTAATGTCGAATTTCCCTTGTTTCTGAAGAATGCCAAAATAAGTTGCCGTCAAACTTTTGGTCATTGACCAGCCAAGTATTTTTGAAGTTTTAGAAAAACCATCTGCGTATTTTTCAGCAATGATTTTGTCTTTATAAATAACAATTACAGAACGTGTGCGTAGTTTTTTTTCTCCTTTTTTATCAAAAGCATTGGCTACAGCCGCGTCTAACTTTGTATAATCAACATTTTGAAAAATGATTTTTTCAGGTTCGTTATTTCCGTATGGGAAAGGTAAATTAGTTGCTGATTTTATTCTTTTTGGAACTTCATAAGGTTTGGTTTCATCAAAATCATCGTCAATAAGCATAGCACCTAAACCTTCACGGTAAATTGCTTTTCTACTTTTTAAACCATAAACAGATGCCGAAGCAGTTTTGTTTTTTTCATTGATTTCGTTATTGGCCAAATCAATCATGTCGATATCATTGTCTCCTTGTTCAATAGTTTTGAGAGGACGATTGTCTATAAAATGTCCAGATGCAATGCTTTTAGAAGAAAATCCTGAAATCAAATCCAATTTTGGATAGGTTTCGAATCCGTAATAAATAACCACTGCCAAAACGGCTATTCCAATAAAACCAATAATTTTTTTCATGACAATCCAAGTTTGACGCAAATTAATAAAAAAAGCGCTTCAATTTTAAAATAGATGTCTTTTGTCCTGTTTTTATGGAGGCTTTTTTGGGTATATTTGTTTTTAGTGAAATTATTTAAAATGAAACAAGAAGAGATAATTCCCCAATTAGTAGAAAAAGAACTGATAACTAGCGATCAGTTTGAAGAAGTTAAAAATTACCGTGTTTTAGGTGTTTTTTCTTTACACAATGAGCTTTTGTTTTTGCTGTATTTGTCGGTCTTGCTTTTTACCACAGGAATTGGAACGTTGATTTATAAAAACATTGACAGTATTGGACATGGTTTTGTGTTAGCGCTTTTGTTTTTGATGACTATAGCTTGTTTTTATTTTAGTTTTAAGAAAGCGAAAGGCTTTTCAAGAGAAGATGTTGATTTCGAAAATCCGGTTTACAATTATTTAGTCTTAACTGCAACTATTTTGAGTTGTATTTTTGTGGGATACCTTCAGTTTCAATATCAAATTTTTGGAAATAATTACAGTTGGGCTACTTTGTTTTCGGCTATGATTAGTTTTGGTGTTGCTTATTATTTCAATAATAAAAGTGCTCTATCTATTGCCATAACTGGTTTGGTTACAACGATAGGTATTTCGTTGACACCCAAAGACCTTTTAGAAAATGAAATTTACAGCAATCCTATGCTTTCCTATTCCGGATTGGTATTGGGAGTTCTATTGTTGGTATGGGATCATTATTCGAAAACCATTAATTTGAAAAAGCATTTCAGTCTGGTGTTTCTGACTTTTGCTTTGCACCTCATTAGTATTTGCTGCATTGCAGGTTTGTTAGAAGATTATTGGTTTATGTTTGTATTTGTAATGGCGGGATTTACCTATTATTTTTACAAAATAAGTTATGAGATCAAAGCCATTTCCATTTTTACTTTTACAATACTTTATAGCTACATCGGGTTTAATATTACCCTGTTTAAGTTATTCGATTTGGTTGATTTAAATTTCTTCGGAGAATTCTTCATTATACTGACACCATTCTATTTTATTGGATCTATAGTTGGATTTATTCAACTCATCAAACATTTTAATAAAAAAAGCCATGATAGCATTCAATAAAGAGTTGTTAAACAATACGGTTTTAGTAAATGAAGCCGAAAATTTAAAAAACAGCGGTTTTATTTCCAAAGACCAACTGAATACAATTGAAGCAAAATTACCAACACTAAAAAACCATAAAAACATATTGGTTCGAATTGGGTTTTTCCTGTTGGGTTGTTTTTTATATTCTTCTATTTGCGGAACAGTTTCAATAGTTTTTCTTTCTGGTCTAGACCAACATTATAAAATTTTAATTTTTCTTTTTGCGATTATTGGATTTGCGGGTTCAGAAATTTTAGCAAAAAATAAGTTCAAAAGTCATGGTTTAGACGATGCTTTTGTATTGGGCTCACAAGGGTGCTTGTTTGTTGCAATAGGTGTTGCTGACTTTGAACCTATTGCAGTACTAATCGCCATGGCTATCGTAGGATTCCTTTGTTGCTTGCGTTATTGTTATGCACTATCAGCATTGATTTCATGGGTTGGAATTGTGGGCTTCTTCGCCGATTTGATTGTTGAAGAGAAAATGATTAACATGTCGTTTCTACCATTTATAATGCTCTTTTTAGCCATTATTATTTATTTTGTTTACACCAAATTAATGGCAGCCTCCAAAATATATTATAAAAAGAGCCTTTTGGTTATTCAGGTTTTAACCTTGCTTTTAGGCTATGCCTCGATGAATTATCTTGTGGTTAGAGAACTTTCTCAGGAATTAATGGATTTTGTCGTTACGCCTGGAACCGATATTCCTTTTGCTTTTTTCTTCTATGGATTGACGTTTTTAATTCCGTTGTTTTATATCGTTTATGCGTTGCTTAAAAAAGACAAACCAATGTTGTATGTTGGGGGTATCACTTTAGGTTTTTCATTTTATACCATTCGATATTATTATTCGGCTTTGCCTCTTGAAATGGCTTTAATCATTGGGGGGAGCTTTTTATTTGCGGTGTCTTATCTGGCCATTCATAAATTAAAAATCAACAAAACTGGAGTTACTTTCATGCCCGACAGAAATGAGAACAATACCATTTTATCAAACCTCGAAGCGGTTGTTGTTAATTCGCAAGTGAATTTAAAAGGAGCAGCAGTTACAGAACAAAAAATGCCTTTTGGTGGCGGTGGTTTTAGTGGTGGCGGTTCGGGAGGAAGTTATTAAGTTTATCAAATCATTAGCACTATTTTAAATAAACATACCGTAAATTTGCACTAAATTTTAGATGTTATGTTTGATGTTCAGAAAATAAGAGCTCAATTTCCAATATTATCACAAACTGTAAACGGAAAACCCTTAGTGTATTTCGATAATGGTGCGACTTCACAAAAACCACAAATAGTGATTGATGCGATTTCAAAGTACTATGAGGAAATTAATGCCAATATTCATCGTGGAGTGCATACTTTAAGCCAATTGGCTACCGATGCGTATGAAGTTTCCCGTAATAAAATTCAAAACCATATTAATGCCAAACACAATTATGAGGTAATTTTTACTTCGGGTACTACACATGGAATCAATTTGGTCGCTAACGGATTCGCTGAGATTCTAAAAGAAGGCGATGAGGTGATGGTTTCCGCTTTGGAGCACCATAGTAATATTGTGCCTTGGCAAATGTTATGTGAAAAAACAGGCGCGAAGTTGGTGGTGATTCCCATGAATGAAAAAGGAGAATTGGTTATGTCTGAATTCGATAGATTACTTTCCAATAAAACCAAGATTGTTACCGTAAATCATATTTCAAATGCTTTGGGAGTGATCAATCCTATCCAATATATGATAGAAAAAGCGCATGAAGTTGGTGCTGCTATTTTGATTGACGGTGCACAAGCCACGCCACACTTAAAACCAGATGTGCAGGCTTTGGATTGCGATTTTTATGTGTTTTCAGGACACAAAATCTGTGGGCCAACTGGTGTTGGAATTTTATACGGAAAAGAAGCTTGGTTGAATAAATTACCACCGTATATGGGAGGTGGTGAAATGATTAAGGAAGTGACTTTCGAAAAAACTACTTATGCCGAATTGCCTCATAAATTTGAAGCTGGAACACCAAACATTGCTGGTGGAATTGTGTTAGGTACTGCTGTTGATTATTTGAATGAAGTAGGTTTTGAAAATATTCAAAAGCAAGAGAAAGAATTATTGGAGTACGGAACGCAGCAATTGTTGACTATTGAAGGCGTGAAAATCTTTGGCACCAGCCAAAATAAAACTTCTGTGATCTCATTTAATATTGAAGGAATTCATCCATATGATATTGGTACGATTGTTGACAAGTTAGGTATAGCGGTAAGAACCGGTCATCATTGCGCACAACCTATCATGAATTATTTCAATATTCCGGGAACTATAAGAGCAAGTTTTGCGTTTTATAATACCAAAGAAGAAATTGATATATTTGTGGAAGCGGTTAAAAAAGCTAAAATGATGTTGTCTTAAACTAAAAAACATACATATGAAAACACTAGCATTTATATTTTTAAGTCTTTTTATGACAAAATCATGTCATAAAGACAAGGATAAAGCTGAAACAGCGGAAGCTACTGCAGTTAAAACGGAGGAAGTTAATACTACAGTCAAAGAAAATGTGCTTCAGGAAACAGACAAAGTAGAATATGAGGCGATGTCGAGAGGGTTTTTCAAAAAAATCATCTTCGAAAACAATCAGATTATAGTTGTTTCTGATAGAAATAATGCCGAAAAAGGAAAAGTAATCATGCTTTCTAAAGAAGACATTTCTGAATTTGCTAAGTTATTAAAAGAGGTTAATCTTGAAGGATTGCAATCTTTAAAAGCGCCAACAGACAAACGACTGTATGATGGTGCGGCACATGCAAATTTAACGATTACTTCGAAAGGAAAAATCTATGTAGGGCCTGGTTTTGATCACGAATTTCCTCCGGCAGCGATTGAAAAACTGGTAAAGAAATTACTTTCGTTTTCGGAAGATAAATAATATTGAAACGCTGAAATCATTCGGCGACAATACATTAGCATAGATGACAATAAAAGAAATACAAGAAGAAATCATTGATGAATTTTCGATGTTCGACGACTGGATGCAGCGCTATGAATACATCATCGATTTGGGTAAAAACTTGCCTTTAATAAAAGAAGAATTCAAAGTAGAAGAAAATTTAATCAAAGGCTGTCAATCGAAAGTATGGTTGCAAGGAGAGCAAAACGATGATAAAATTGTTTTTACTGCCGATAGCGATGCCATTTTGACCAAGGGAATTATTGCGATTTTAATTCGCACATTCTCCAATCAAAGTGCTTCGGCGATTTTGGCAGCTGATACCAATTTTATTGATGAAATTGGATTAAAAGAACATTTATCGCCAACCCGCGCCAATGGATTGGTGTCGATGATCAAACAAATAAAAATGTACGCTTTGGCTTTTCAAAGCAAAAATTAATAAGACGAGATTGCTTCGTGCCTCGCAATGACAAATAAAAAATAATGGAAGAATTCAACGATACAATCAATTTAGGAGAAGAGGTAGTAAAAATTTTAAAAACGATTTACGACCCAGAAATTCCTGTAGATATATATGAACTAGGATTAATTTATGATGTTTTTGTCAACGAAACTTTAGATGTAAAAATCTTAATGACATTAACTTCTCCAAATTGTCCTGTTGCCGAAACTTTGCCAAGAGAAGTAGAAGACAAAATCAAAAAAATCGACACAGTAAAGTCTTGCGAAGTAGAAATTACTTTCGATCCACCTTGGAGCAAAGACTTAATGAGCGAAGAAGCTAAATTAGAATTAGGTATGTTATAATGGAAGAAATTGTAAATAAAGTTGCCAATAGTGTGCTCGAAGTTTTCGATTTGGAAGATTATTATCCAAATGGAACAAGAACACAAATTGATATTGCACAATGGCTTTATGAAGGATTTCTGTTGAAAGAAAAAGATTTTCGTGAAGCTTTAAAAAATGAAGATTGGTCGAAATATCAAGATCAATATGTAGCCATACATTGCTCCACCGATGCTATCATTCCGGCTTGGGCCACTATTTTAGTAACTATTTTCGTGTCACCATTTGCTAAAAAAGTGGTTAGCGGTACTATTCAAGATTTAGAAACAGCTTTGTATCAAGAGATTTTGGCGGGTATTGATTATTCAAGATACCAAGACAAACCTGTTATTATAAAAGGCTGTTCTAAAAAGCCCGTGCCAGAAAGCGCTTATATCATGGCGGCTCAAAAATTACAGCCTTTGGCGAAAAGCATAATGTACGGTGAAGCTTGTTCCGCAGTACCCCTTTATAAATCGAAAAAATAAGTAGAATATATATCTTTTTTATAAATTTGTGAGAATTGTAAACACAAATAATATTATGAAGAAGATAGTTCTAGTATGCACTATTCTGTTTTTTGGGAGCCAACTGAAGGCTCAGGTAAATGAGAAAGAATTGCTGGATAAAACAGTGATTGCTGCCACCAAAACCGCAGACACCACCAATATGGGTTGGAAGAAAACAGGTAATCTTGTGTTATTATTCAATCAATCTTCCTTCAATAATGATTGGTTGGCAGGAGGAACTTCCAGTATGGCAGGAAACCTAGGATTAAATTACGACTTTAATTATAAAAGTACCAATATCGTTTGGGACAACAAATTGATTGTTGCTTATGGTTTGACCAAATTAAAAGGTCAGGAAACTACAAAAATAGATGATAAATTCGAATACACTTCGCTTTTCGGGCGTAAAACAGGAGAAAGGTATTGGTATTATTCTTGGTTCTTGAATTTCAAAACCCAAATGGATACCGGTTTTATCACTCAAAAGTATACAGTAAGCGACAACGGAACACCTTTAGATGCAACCGATGACATCATAGGAGATAAAAAAGTAACGGTTTCGCATTTTTTTTCACCAGCTTATTTTCAATCGGGTCCTGGTTTGTTATGGAAAAAAAGCGACAATCTTAAAGTCAATATTGCACCAGCAACTTCAAGACTAATTTATGTTCACAATCATTTTACGGAATTTGGACCAGCTTTTGGGGTAGAGCAAGGACAATCAACAAGATTTGAATTTGGTGCAGCCATCAATGCGTATTATAAATTCAATATTATGGAAAACATTTCCATTGAAAACATTCTAAATTTATATTCTAACTATTTAGATAAACCCCAAAACGTTGACATTGATTACCAAATGAATATGGTAATGAAGATTAATAAATACATTTCAACCAATTTGACTTTTCAAGCATTATATGATGACAATGCAGTAGGCGCTTTTCAAATTAAAGAAATCTTTGGTTTAGGATTTAATTACGGATTCTAGTTTTAGGAGCTATTCCTGCTATCGCCTTTATCTCGCTCCGTTGCACTGCGCGAGGATATCGGCTCTATCAGGGCTAAAAAATCCCGTCTTTATAATAGGACGGGATTTTTTTATTCATTTTCTTCTTCCTCTTCTTTTTCAATCGCATCTTCAAAATCAGGATACAAAAACTTATTGTAGGGGAATCTTGTAATGTGTATTTGACGCACCGTTTCGTATACTTTTTTTCGGAACTCTTCGAAATTTTCTTTTTCAGTTGCAGAAATAAACAAGGCATTGCTTTCACCTAATTTATGCATCCAAGTTTTTTTCCACTCTTCAAGGGTGTAATGCTTGGTTGTTTTTTCGGTCATTAAATCATCAGCATCAATGGTAAGGTGTTTGTAAGCATCAATTTTATTGAAAACCATAATCGTTGGCTTGTCGGCACTTTTGATATCCAATAAAATTTTATTTACAGACTCAATATGATCTTCAAAATCAGGATGCGAAATATCTACGATATGCAATAATAAATCGGCTTCTCTTACTTCATCTAAAGTGCTTTTAAAAGAATCTACCAATTGTGTTGGCAATTTTCGAATAAAACCAACTGTATCTGAAAGTAAAAAAGGCAGATTTTTAATCACTACTTTTCGAACTGTGGTATCGAGTGTGGCGAATAATTTATTTTCAACGAAAACATCACTTTTTCCAATGGCATTCATCAAAGTTGATTTTCCAACATTGGTATAACCAACTAAAGCAACACGAACCATAGCACCGCGATTACTTCTTTGAATAGACTGTTGTCTGTCGATGGTTTTGATTTTCTCCTTTAATAATGAAATTCGATCTCGGACAATACGACGGTCGGTTTCAATTTCAGTTTCACCAGGACCACGAAGACCAATTCCTCCTTTTTGTCGCTCAAGGTGTGTCCACATTCCCGAAAGCCTTGGAAGTAGATAAATGCATTGTGCTAGCTCTACCTGTGTCCTTGCATAGGAGGTTTCCGCTCGTTGCGCAAAAATATCAAGAATAAGATTGGTTCGGTCTAATACTTTACAATCTAAAATTTTCGAGATGTTTTTTTGCTGTGAGGGTGACAATTCGTCGTCAAAAATTACGGTAGAAACATTATTATCTTTAATGTAATAACTAATTTCTTCCATTTTTCCCGTTCCTAAAAAAGTTTTTGGGTTGGGTTTCTCTAATCTCTGTGAAAAACGTTTGATAACTTCTCCACCAGCAGTGAAGGTTAAAAATTCTAACTCGTCGAGGTACTCTGTAAGCTTTTCTTCACTCTGATTTTGAGTGATTATACCAACAACGACGGTTTTTTCAAAATTTATAATTTCTTTTTCTAACATATTATGAATAAAGCACAAATCTACTAATTTGTTGTGAAGTAATTGATTATTCTTTTATGTAAATAGGTTATTCATCGAAAAAATGAAACATTTTCTCCTTTTTTATTATTAAATTGTTAATTTTTTTTACATTTGGGGATTAATCATACCTGTTAACCGAAACAATAATAACTATGAAAAAAATTACTTTATGGCTTTTCTTGTTAATTTTTCCGCTTCTGAGCTTTGCTCAAACGGAAGGATTTGAGGGAGCCACATTTCCACCTACAGCGCCAGCGAACTGGGCCGTTTTAGATAATGGTGTAGGAACTACAGTAAGTTGGGCAGAAACAACGAATCCAGCGTTTGTTAATTCTGGTGTCAAAGCCGCGATCATGGATCGTGAGAATATTGGCGCAGGAAACACTTCGCAAGATTGGTTGATAACCAATCAAATAACTGTGCCAGCGAATGGCCAATTGCGTTTCTTTACAAGACAAACGCTTATTGGAAACAATGGTTCAACTTATGAGATAAGAGTTTCAACAAACCCATCTCAAACCAACCAAGCAGCGTTTACAACGCTACAAACTTGGACGGAAACCACGCTTAATACTACATATAATGTATATGAAGAAAAAGCGGTGAATTTAACACCTACTTATGCAGCAGGAACTCAGATTTACATTGCATTTGTTAAGATTAATACTCAGCCAACTGGTACGACTTCAGGAGACCGCTGGTTGATCGATGATGTAAAAGTTATTCAACAATGTTTGGATCCTACGATTCTAACTGTTGGAGCAATAACGCCAACATCTGCTTCTTTAGCATGGACTAATAATGGTTCAGCTACGTCTTGGGAAGTTGAAGTGATTCCTGCAGCAAATACACCAACTGGAGTTGGAGTTGCAGCGCCAACAAACCCATTTGTATACAATGGTTTAACTCCAGGAACAGCTTATAAATATTACGTAAGAGCGAATTGTGGCTCGGGTAATTTTAGTCAATGGGTTGGTCCTTTTAATTTCGTTACCACACCAGCAGGTTCGATATGTAGTTCGCCAATTACAATTGGTAGTTTACCTTATAGTAATGCTAGTAACACTAACTTATATGGTGATGAAGTAGATACACCTCAAGGTGCAGGTTGTGCCGGTGGTGCAACAAACTACATGCAAGGAGCGGAAGTATTTTATTCTTATACAGCAACATTTACAGGGAATATTACAGTTTCTATGACACCTACAGGTGTTAGTTCAAGTTTATTCGTATATAATGGTTGCGCAAATGTTGGAGTAAGTTGTTTGGGTGGCGTAGCTGATGCTACTGCAAATCCAAGAGTAATTCCTATTTTGGCGGTAACTACAGGACAAACATATATTTTTGTTATTTCCTCAAGTACAACACCTCCGGCGGGAATTCCGTATAATTTAATTATTCAACAAGTAAATTGTACAGCTCCGGGAGGATTAACCGCAGCTAATATCGGTACTACTACAGCTGACTTATCTTGGACTAACCCTTCTGGGGCAACTTCATGGGAAGTAGCAATACAACCTGCGGGATCATCAATTCCAACAGGACCTGGTACAACAGCTGGAACAAATGTGCTTTACCCAGCAACAGGATTAACTGCAGCAACAGCATACCAATATTGGGTAAGAGCTGATTGTGGTGGTGGTCTTTTTAGTGCTTGGGCAGGACCTTATTTGTTCAATACAGGTATATGTAATGCAGTAGATAAATGTAATTATACATTTAGAATGACCGATTCATTCGGAGATGGATGGAATGGTGCTCAAATGGAAGTAAGGCAAAATGGAGTTTTAGTAGCTACACTTACTGGACCAACAGCAGCTCAAGGAACTACTCCTGTGAATGTAGTTGTTGGATTGTGTCAAAATTTCCCATTCCAATTAAGTTGGACAGTTGCTGGAACTTTCCCAACAGAAGTAGGGATTTCGGTAATAAACAATTTTGCACAAACTTTATATACAAAACCAGCAGGGACAGGTTCAGCACCTTCAGTGCTATATACTGCTTCTTTTGATTGTGCTACACCTGCGTGTTTGCCACCAACTGCTTTGACTGCTACTGCTATTACAACAACAGGAGCAACACTTGGTTGGAACGGTGCTGGTGCTACAGCATGGGATGTTTATGTAGTGTTAAATGGTGGTCCAGTTCCTACAGGAGCTACGGTACCAACCTATGCAAACGTTTCAACGAATCCATTAGTGGTGACAGGTTTGTCAGCACTTACAACATATCAATTTTATGTAAGAGTAGTTTGTTCTCCAACAAGTAATAGTACTTGGGCAGGACCAGTTGCTTTTACAACACTTCCTACTTGTCCGCAACCAACAGCTTTAACTGTTACGGCTGCAAATATGACTGGAGCAAGTTTAGGATGGACAGAAGCAGGTACTGCTACACAATGGGAAGTATTTATACAAACACCACCGGGAGCAGGACCTCCAACGGGGCCTGGTATTCTTACTTCTACAAATCCTTATATTGCCACTGGATTAACAGCTGGAACAGCTTATGAGTTTTATGTAAGAGCGGTTTGTTCGCCTACAGATTCAAGTACTTGGGCAGGACCAAAAACATTCAATACAACTATTTGTGCTCCGGCAAATCAATGTAACTATACCTTTAGAATGAGGGATACTTTTGGTGATAGCTGGAATGGTAATATAATGCAAGTAAGACAAAACGGAATAGTAGTGGCTACCTTAACTGGGCCTACTGCAGCCCAAGGGACAACCAACGTTGACGTGTTAGTTCCAATATGCCATGGTGTTCCTTTTGAATTATATTGGTCAACACTTTCAAGTTTTCCAAATGAAGTTCAAATTTCAATTATTGAGCCGTTAGGTGCTACTACCATATATACTAAACCAGCAGCGGTTCAATCGGCAGGTTTATTATATACAGATGTTGGACAGTGTTTACCACCTACATGTGGTAAACCAATAGCCTTAACAGCAACATTAATTACACAAACTACTGCGAGTTTAGGTTGGACACAACCAGCAGCTCCAGGAGCAGCTACATCTTGGGAAATTATAGTTCAACCAGCTATTCTAGGTTTCCCTACAGGACCTGGAACAATTACATCTTCAAATCCTTATTTGGCAACAGGTCTAACCCCTGGAACTTTATATGAGTTTTATGTAAGAGCTAATTGTGGTGCTACTGATGGATTAAGTAACTGGGCTGGACCATTTGCTTTTGGAACTCAAGTTGCCAATGACGAATGTATCAATGCAATTGTTGTTCCTGTGAATGATGATGCCTCTTGTGCTTTATTTGGTAGTGGTTCTGTTATTGGAGCAACGGGTTCTCTCCCTGCTACAGCTTGTGCTGGAACAGCAAATGATGACGTTTGGTTCCAATTTACAGCAACATCGACAAAACATTATATCAATTTATTCAACGTAGCAGGTTCAACAACAGATTTAAATCACGTAGTGTATTCTGGAACTTGTGGCGCTATGGTTCAACAAGGAGCATGTCAGCTTAATAACACTAGTATCATTTCTGGATTAACTATTGGAAATGTTTATTATGTTAGAGTATATACAGCTACAGCTACAACGAACCAAACGACAACTTTTAATATTTGTATTGGAACGGTTTCAAATTGTGAAAACGCTGAAGCTTTCTGTTCAAACCCAACAACTCCGTTTATTTTCCCAAATACAACTGGAGTTCCAAGTGAAGGACAACAAGCTTGTTTGTTTACAAATCCAAACCCAACGTATTATTTCATGACGGTATTACAGTCTGGAAATTTACAGTTCCAAATTAGCCAAAACACATCATTTAATGCTGCAGGAAATCCTACAGGAACAGGACTTGATGTTGACTTCGTAGCTTGGGGGCCTTTCGTATCTAACACTGCAGCTTGTGGTAACTTAGGTAACGGTTGTCCAACACCAGCTAATTGTCCAAATAACACAACGAATCCAACGTTTTATCCTTACGTACCTGGAAACATTATGGATTGTAGTTATTCGGCTGCGGCAGTTGAAAACTTCACTATTGCGAATGCAATTGCTGGACAAGTATATGTTGTAGTTATTACTAACTTTAATGGAGCAACTGGATTTATTAAATTAAATCAGACAAATCAAGGTACACCCGGAGCTGGAGCCACAGATTGTTCTGCGGTATGTTCTGTAAATTTAGGACCAGACCAAAGCCTATGTGGTGTTAGTTCTACGATATTAAACTCTCAATTAAGTAATCCAACTGCAACGTTTGTATGGAAACTTAATGGTGTAGTTATTGTGGGAGCAAATGCTTCAACGTACACTGCGACGGTATCAGGAGTTTATACTTGTATCGCAACTTGTGGTGTGAATAGTGTTTCAGATTCAATGACATTGAATTTAGGTCCAAACGTTATCGTTCCAGACCAACCGGATTATATTATCTGTGATGATGCATCAAACGACGGAATAGGTACTTTTGATCTTTCAACATTAACACCATTAGTACTTACAGGTTTAGATACTAATTATACTTATAATGTGACATATCATTATACTGCTGCAGATGCATTGGCTCATATCAGTCCAATAAACCCTGCGATACCGTATATTGGAGCGTCTCAAACGATTTATATTTCTGTGGTAGCTAATGGCTCTACACAATGTAATACTGTTGTTCCACAAAATCTTGTGGTTAACCCAACGCCTGCTGCTACATTAGTATCTTCTGATGCAGATAATACTATTTGTAGTAACGATACGGCTACAATTACGGTTACGCCAACTAACTTCCCTGTTGCAGGAGCAACATATGTTTGGACTTTAGATACCTTCGTAATTGCTGGTGCAACAACAGAGCAAGTTACAGTAACCACTACTGGAATTTATGAAGTTACTATAACAGTGAATGGTTGTACTACAGTATTGTCTATACCATTTACAGTTAATCCAGTTCCAACAGGCACTTTAACTTCTACAGATGTGGATAATACAATATGTAGTGATGATACAGCGACTATAACGTTTACACCAATTAACTTTGTTACAGGTGCTGAAACTTATGTTTGGACTTTAAATACAGGATTGATTTCTGGAGCAACTACAAACCAAATTACTCCAACAGTTACTGGAGTGTATGAAGTTACAGTGACTCTTAATGGATGTTCATCTGTGTACTCAATGCTATTTACAATTAATCCAAAACCAGTAGCTACTTTAGCTTCATCTGATGCGGATAATATTATTTGTAGTAATGATACAGCAACAATTTCTGTTGTACCAACAAACTTTGTATTAACGGATGCCACTTATGTTTGGACTTTAAATACAGGAGTGATTCCTGGAGCAACTGCAAATCAAATTACAGTAACTACAACTGGAACATATGAAGTTACAATTAATCTAAATGGTTGTTCAACTGCATACTCAATGGTGTTTACAGTGAATACACTTCCTAACTTTACATTGTCTGGAACGAATTTGGTTAAATGTGGTGGCGAGCACGCGATTATCTCTGTAGTGCCTGTTAATTTCTCATTGACTGATCCAATTATTACTTATACTTGGACTCATGATGCGATTCCAATGACAAACACAACTAGTTCTATAGATGTTACTGATTTTGGAGTTTATGAAGTTACAGTTTCAAACCAAGGATGTTCTACAACTCATAATGTAACGGTTATTCCTGATAATACTGATATTCCAATAGGTACAGTTGGAGAGTGTTTTGGTTCTAATTATATCATTACGGCTTCACCAATTAGCGGTTCTTATGATCCACAAACGGTGACTTACCAATGGTATAACAACACTGATTTATCAACAGTAATAGGTACACAGTCAACGCTTAATGTGACTGAATATGTAAGTACTAACAACATTTCTGCTGCTAGTTACCCATTACACTTTACTGTTAAAATCACAACAGTACCAGAAGGATGTATTGGAGATGAAGTATTTGAAGTTACAAGCTCAGCTTGTACAATTCAAAAAGGTATTTCTCCAAACGCTGATGGATTAAATGATTTCTTCGACTTAAGAGGATTAGGTGTTAAAGAGTTAAATATCTATAACAGATATGGAACTAAAGTTTACAACCTAGCTAATTATAAAGACGAGTGGAAAGGTCAATCTAATAAAGGCCAAGAATTGCCAGATGGAACTTACTACTATGTAATTGATCAGACCAGCGGTGAAACTAAATCAGGTTGGATATACATTAATAGATAATTAAAAATTAGAAATCAGTCTGCTTGCGAGCAGGCTGATTTACTAACTAAATAAAAACATACTTGAAATGAAAAAATTATTTTTCACAACTCTTGTAGCATTAATGGCATTTATTGATGTTCATGCTCAACAAGATCCACATTATACACAATATATGTATAATATGAATGTTATCAATCCGGCGTATGCAGGATCGAAAGAGAATTTATCTTTTGGACTTTTATATCGTAAACAATGGGTTGATATCGAAGATGCTCCGACTACTTTTACTGCTACAGGTCATTCACCGGTAGGTAAAAATGTTGGTATTGGTCTTTCTATTATTTCTGATAAAATTGGGCCAGTTGAAGAGAATAATATTTACGGAGATTTCTCTTATACGCTTAATCTTGGTGGAGAACACAGATTGGCGATGGGTATCAAAGCTGGTGTTTCCATGCAAAAGATTGGCTTAGCTAGTGAAGTTGCCCCTACATTACCAGATCCTAATGATGGTGCTTTTGCAGAAAACACTTCAAATGCAGATTTGAATATTGGTGCTGGTTTATTCTATTATACGAACAAATACTATTTGGCTTTTTCGATTCCAAATATGTTGAAGACAGCTCATTTAGATTATAATGGGGTGAAATACGGTTCTGAAGTACAACACTATTTCTTTACGGGAGGATATGTTTTCGATTTGTCTCCTTCAGTAAAATTCAAACCGTTCTTTATGGTGAAGTCTGCATTTAATGCACCTACTTCTTTTGATGTGTCAACTAACTTCTTGTTTTATGAAAAATTTGAGTTAGGGGCAACTTATAGATTCGAAGACTCTTATGGTGCGATGGTAAACTATAAAATTTCTGATGGAATTCGTATCGGATATGCTTATGATCACATCTTTTCAGATTTGAAAGCAACAACAGCAGCTTCACATGAAGTCATCTTGTTGTTTGACTTGAATTTCCCGAAAAAAGTATCAAGTTCACCACGTTACTTCTAACATTAAAGAAAGCAAAATGAAAAAAATATATATAGCTTTGAGTTTTATGCTAGCCATTTCAGCTGGTAATGCTCAAAATAAAGACACCAAACCTGCCGATAAACTTTTTGAGCGTTACGATTATGTTGATGCTGCTAAAGAGTATTTAAAACTGACGGAGAACGGTAAAGCAGACAATTACGTTTATAAGCAATTAGGAGATTGTTACTACAATGTATTCAACTCTATCGAAGCTGAAAAATGGTATGAAAAAGCAGTTACTACTCCACAAGATGCCGAAACGTATTTCCGTTATGCACAAATGCTAAAAGCGAATACAAAATACAATGAAGCAAATGTTGTAATGAAGAAATTCGCTGCTTTAGCACCAAATGACATGAGGGCTAAAAACTTAGGTGATGAAGGAAAAGAATTGAATAAACTTTTAGCAAAAGCAAAATTATTTGACGTTAAATCTTTAGAATTCAATTCGAAATATTCTGATTTTGGTGCGTATTTGAAAGATGAAGTGATTTATTTCGCCAGTGCTAGAAATACTGCTCGTAAAACTTACGAGTGGAATGACGAGCCTTTCTTAGATATTTATAAAACAGATTACAAAGACGGAAAAGTGAACAGTGCTTCAGTACTTGTGGAAGATTTAAACACAAAATACCACGAAGGACCAGTAACTATTAGTGCTGATGGTAATACATTGTACTTTACTCGTGAGAGTTTCTTCGAAAATAAATTCGTTAAGAGTAGCGATAAGAAATTGAAGAAAGGTACAGTGAATATTTTCAAAGCGACGCTTAACGATGGTAAATGGGGTAACATCACTTCAGTTAACTTCAATTCAAAAGAATACAATACTTCAAGTCCATCTTTGAGTAAAGACGGTAAAACGTTATATTTCTGTTCTAATATGCCAGGAGGTTTAGGAAAAACAGACGTTTGGAAAGCCAGTGTTAATGAAGACGGTACTTTTGGAACTCCTGAAAACTTAGGAAGTAGAGTAAATACTGAAGGAGATGAGCAATTTTCATTTATTGCAGATAACAATACCTTATATTTTTCTTCTAATGGAAGAAGAGGTTTAGGAGGTCTAGATGTTTTTTCTTGTGATTTGAATTCAAACGCTGATGCTGTCAATTTAGGGAAACCAGTAAATAGTGAAAAAGACGATTTTGGATTTACTTTCAACCTAGATAAAAATATTGCATTCTTATCTAGTAACCGTGATGGTGGACAAGGAAGTGATGATATCTATTTGGCGATACCAGTTTGTACTGTTGATTTAATGGTTTTAGTACGTGATTCGAAAACCGGAGGTATTATATCTGATGCTAAATTGACAATTGTTGATGAAAAGAAAAATGTGATAGCTAACGGAACTTCAAACGAAATGGGTAAATCTTCATTCGTACTTGACTGTGATAAAGCTTATTTTGTAAATGTTGATAGAAACGGTTACGAAAGTAATGTTGTGACTATGGACAAATCTAGAGGAGGAGAAGTAACTGTAACTGCCGATTTGAAGCCTATAGAAGCGATTATAACAGAAACCGAAGTAATTCTTAATGATATTAACTTTGAGTACAACAAAAGCAATATAACGCAACAAGGTGCTGAAGAATTAAACAAATTGGTTATGGTGATGAATCAGAATCCAGAGATGGTGATTTTTGCTAAAGCACATACGGATTCACGTGGAAATGACAAATACAATATGGCTTTGTCTGAGCGTAGAGCAAAATCGACTGTTCAGTATTTGATTTCTAAAGGTATAGCTGCTGATAGAATTTCAGGACAAGGTTTTGGAGAGTCTGAACCAAAAGTGGATTGTGGTAAAGACTGTACGGAAGAGCAATATGCTTTAAACCGTCGTTCGGAATTCATGATTGTTAAGAAATAACAATTTTCCAACATAAATAATAAAACCGTCCAGAGACAATCTGGACGGTTTTTTTGTTTTTATAATGGAGTGATACTGTATTTTATTGTTACTGGAGGCTATTCAAGTGCTACTGAAGGTTATTCAAGTGTTGATGGAGGTCATTCAATCGCTACTGGAGGTCATTCAATCGTTACTGGTGGTCATTCAAGTGTTGATGGAGGCTATTCAATCGTTACTGGTGGTCATTCAAGTGTTGATGGAGGTCATTCAATCGTTACTGGAGGCTGTTTAATGGCTGTTAGAGACAACTTTAGTAGATAAAACAACTTTCACCCTCATTCTGCTTAATAGTAACAATTAAAAGATGGCTTTAACGCAGACGAGAGTGAAGTGTTTGTGAAGTAATTGATTTGTTTCTATTAATCTTTATATGCTTAATTTTTTTATTAGAGAATATTCGGTGGAGTTAAGTCCGTATTGTGATTTTACATTGTCTTTGATACGGAGGGCGGTTTGCGCCAGTGTGTTGTAACTGGACATTCTTGTATCATTTTGTTGGATGAATTGAGAAAAGGAATCCATTACGGTATTGTTTGCTGTTGAAGCATTGCTGTGAAGGATGCCTAAGTTCGTTAAAGTGAGTTCATTATTTGACGGATTATAGTTGGTCCCAAAATAAGTAAGATTGGTAAGTAAATCGGCAAAGAACTGTGTTTTTGAACTAAAGGATTGGTAGGATTGACTCACCGTTTTATGATCGGCTGTAGAAGCATATTTTGTGTTGGCCCCTCTTATCTTGGCTATGATGCTAGCCACATCTATTGCTTCTTTGGCTTCTTTTCCATAACTGGCTTTTACAGTAGCATTGATAGGAGAAAGAATTTTTTTGATAGAGTAGGTGTTTTTTTCGAAGAGTTGTTTTCTGGATTCTACGGCCAGGGAGTAGATTTGTTTTTTGGAAGCAACGGTATTGTTTTGGCTTTTGGTTTGTGTGATTTGGGTTTGGAAAGCGGCAAAGCCAAACTCTGGTTTTTGCGGTTGGTAGTCTGCAAATGATTGTAAAGCAGTAGCTAATTTTCCGGCGTTACCGATTCTTGCACCGTAACTTTTTTCTGATTTTGATTTCATAATTGTAATTTTTTTTAGAAATGATTTATAATTTGAAATTTGGAAACTAAAATCATGCCAAAAAATTCTTACAAATAGTTAAAAAACTGTTATTGCTTTCCATTTTAAAAAATGAAACACAAAGTATGGTAATAGTATAAACAAAAAAAGAGCTGCAATTGCAGCTCTTTTCTATTTTGAACGATAAACTAATTTTAGTTTATGATGATATTATCGATATCGATAGTTGTAGTTACAGCAGGACCAGTTGAAATACTTGATCCTACATAAGCAAATACGAAATAACCATTACCAGTTACAGTAGCAGGGATATTGTAAGTTACCGCTGTTAAAGTAGCATTAGCTGCTGGAAAAGCTTGGTTACAAGCCGTTGAAATATCTGTTAATGTAGCATCAGACAATTTCATTCCAGGAACGTAATCTGTAGTTCTGTACAATTTAAACCCTAATGAATTTAAGAAGAAAGTCGATTTAAGGTCAAATTTCATTGTACTAGCTGCAGTCATGTCTACAGGAACAATAAAATAGGCTTTGTTGTTTTCGATAGCACCACCAAAAGAAGACATTTCTAAGAATCCACCAGTTTTCACGAACCATTTTTTTGTTCCAACAGGAGCAAAGTTTAAATAATTAGGGAAATTTACAAATGAAGTAAAAGCACTGTATGAACCAGTCGCAGCATAACTACTGAAGTTCTCAGTCAATGTTGCTGGGAAATTGTAAGTTCTAGGGTTTGTCAATTTGAAATCAGCTTCGCTTCTTACTAAGAATTGGTAATCACTGTTGTATTTTGTCATAACACCTCTAATAGTACCTCTTCCAGTAGGAACTTTACCTGTAGAGAAAGGAGCAAACTTACTGATTCTGCAATAACGTGATCTACCACCTAAAATAGCATCAACGATATCTTGATTAGTAGCAACACCACCTGAATCAACATCAAAATAAGTTCTAGCTAATGAGTTGTCAGCAAACTGTACATTGTCAATTTCAATTAATGTATTTTGAACAATATCAGAAGCAGCAGCAGCCAAAGACATATGTCTTACTAAAGTACTTTCGTCAACAATAGTTGCTGATGGGAATAAGAAGTCAGCCATTTCTAGTCCTTCAATTCCGTTAATTCTTGTAGCATCTGTAGGATCAATATGACCAATTACCATAGTACCAAAAACTTTAGCAATAGCTAAACCTTTAAGTTTGATATATACTTTTCTTCCAGCGAAAAAACCTCTTTCGAAAAGCATAGATTGGTTGATTGACACACTGAAACCAAGCGGTGCTGGACCTCCAGTTTGCACATCCTGTAAAGAAAGTGATTTGTAGAAATTACCACCTGCATCATTTGAAGTCACATAAGCTTCAATCACATCGTCATTTGTATAAACGGTTGGAGTTCCAGTTGCAGTTGCAATTACAGCAGCTACACTTGTAGTAGTTGTAAGTTCGAAAGTTGGAACTTCCTTACTTACAGTATCGTAACCATTGTCACTTTCAGTACAACTTGTAAAAACAGTTGTAAAAAGTACGATAGCAAAGATTGATTTAATTATACTTGTTTTCATATTTATTTTTATTTTTTAGTAAAAAACTCTAACGTTATCCACTTGGAAACCACCTGATAAAGCTGTAGTTCCTTTCATTTTAAAAGCAAAATGTAATTTTCCTTTATAAGAAGACAAATCGATAGTGCCAGAATTCACATATACGAATTTAATTGAGTTTTGATTGGCAACTTTAAAGTTTACGTTTTCCCAACTTGCGGCAGCGAAGTTTGTTCCGTCATAATCAGTAGAAACAAATAATTCTAATGAATTGTCGATGTTTTTAATAAAACCATCTTGACAAGTCTGGAAAGTTAATTTTTCACCTTCTTGGTTGTCCATGTCAATTTCCGGAGAAATTAACCAAGCCGTGTTTACAGGTTGACCACTACCAAATGAAGTGAAAAAAGCATAACCATCTCCACTAAAACTTTTTTGTAACCATTGTTTTGTTCCTTGTTCAGCATATGATGTCCATCCTGGAGCAACTAATGTATATGGGCTAGTGCCTGGAGTATCAAATTTTTCAGACAACAAGATAGTTGCAGGAACTGGAAATTCAGCATCACTATCTTTAGTACAACCAGTGAACATTGAAGCTGCAATGGTTATGATGAATATCGCTTTTAATTGTATTGATTTCATAATTAAAGGAATTAGAAATTAAGATATAAATTTACAAAATATGTTCTTCCGAACCCATAGAA
>JBDTNG010000269.1:0-11606 GCA_039933895.1 Flavobacterium sp.
ATTTAGGTTTTTCTATTAGTAATGATGATACAAAAGTCAGTGCATGGAATCCTGACAGAGTATATTTAAGAGCATTGGAATCCGCGCCAAAAGAAAAAAGATATGATGTGTATTTGCAATTGCGTGAGGAACAGCTCTATAATCCAAGTTTTTATTTTGATGTAGCCAATTATTTTTACAATGCGGGTGACAAACAAAAAGGGATACTGATTTTAAGTAATATCGCCGATTTAAGACTCGAAAATCATCAGTTATACAAATCACTTACTTATCAATTGCGTCAATGGGGTGTTTATGATGATGCTTTGTTTACTGCTAGGCAAGTTGTAAAATGGAGAGATCATGAACCGCAAAGTCATAGAGATTTAGGATTGGTTTTGGAAGACAATAAAGAATATCAAGCTGCTTTTGATGAATTAATTAAAGCTTTGGAAGTAAATTATTTTGGTGAAATGAGCGGCCAGTACGAAGGGGTTGAAGATATTATTCTTATGGATATAAACCGAATGGTTACAGAGCATAGCAATATCAAAACCGATAAATTGGATAAAAAATATACTCAAAAAATGGCGGTAGCAATAAGAATAATTCTAAACTGGAATCAAATGGATACGGATATCGATTTGCATGTGATTGAGCCAACTGGTGAAGAGTGTTATTATGGACATAGAGATACTGAAGCTGGAGCGCGATTTTCTAAAGATTTTACCCAAGGTTATGGTCCAGAGCAATATTTGTTGCGAAATGCTGTCAAAGGAAAGTTTATTATTAAAACGAATTATTACGGAGAAAGTACACTGACAGAAAATGGTCCAACTACCGTAATGGTCGAAATTTATACCACAAAAGCCAATGGAACAACCGAAAGAAAACTACAAACAATTCAATTAGGAACTGTAAAAGAAAATCAAAACCTGGCAGAAATTGTAATCGAGTAATATTTTTAATTCAAAGTTAAAAAAACACCAATCATACATTGGTGTTTTTTTATGTTTTGCCTAAAATCAAATACTGTTCAGTTTTTCTGCTGCTGCAATAAGTGTTTCGTCTGTTTTGGCAAAACAAAAGCGAAGCATGTGTCTGTCAGTGGCATCGTTATGAAACACCGAGATAGGGATGGCTGCTACACTGTGTTTTGTGATTAGCTCACGCGCAAAATCAATATCGTTTTGAGTACTGATGTTTTTGTAATTCACCACTTGAAAATAAGTACCATCACAAGGCATCAATTCAAAACGACTATTTTTTATAAGGTTTTGAAACAAATCTCGTTTCTGAAGGTACATTTTTGAAATAGCACTAAAATCAACCACATCGAGGTATTCTGAAACCACATGCTGAGAGAAACTATTCACACTAAAAACTAAAAATTGATGTACTTTTTTTATTTCAACCATTAGATTTTCGGGGGCAATCAGATAGCCCACTTTCCAACCCGTAACATGCAATGATTTTCCGAAAGAAGAAGCAACAATGGTTCTGTTGATTAATTTCGGACGTGTATGAAACGAAATATGTGGATGTAGAAACGAAATGTATTCGTAAACTTCGTCTCCTAAAATCAGTACTTGTGGATGTTTTCCCAAAATAATTTCTAAATCTTCAAAATCGGTTGTTGTCCAAATTCTACCTGTTGGATTATGCGGGTTATTAATAACAATCATTTTGGTTTTTGCTGTAATCGCAGCCGCAATTCGATTGAAATTTGGCGAATAATCTTCATTTAGCGGAATGCGAATTGGAGTTCCTCCTGCAATCAATACGGAAGGTTCATAACTGTCATAACTCGGATCAAGAATAATAACTTCATCACCATTAGTTATAAGAGCGCTAATCGCCGTAAAAAGACCTTGGGTTGCACCGGCTGTAATAAGCATTTCGGTTGCAGTATTTATTTTTCGGCTGTAATTTTTAAAAGTTAGCTGTCCAATTTTCTCCAATAAAGAAGTCAATCCAGCCATGGGTGTATATTGATGAATATTACCCCACAACAATCGCTCCGAAATTTCGATTAACCGTTCCTCAACTGGAAAATTTGGAAATCCTTGAGAAAGGTTAATGGCACCGTGTTCATTGGCTAATTGAGACATTATAGAAAAAATACTGGTAGTTGTGTTGGGTAGCTTAGACATGGTTTGTTTACAAATTGAAATGAATTCGGTTACGTAAAAATAGATTATTTTTTAAAGGCTCCCATTAGATTCTTTTTAGAATTATTTCTGTAGCTATTTTCTATTTCATGCTATCGACTGATAATTAATTAATTGCGTAATTATATGTAGGATTTTTTTTATTAAAAATTGTTTGCTACTTTTAACAAAAATAATTTTAAACCTAAATTCAAAACATTATGAGAAACCTTTTATTACTATCTTGTATTGTGACTTTAGCTTTTACAAAAGCAAATGCACAATTTGAAGAAAACTTTGAGGGAGGAGTGCCAGGCAAACTGACCCAGAAGTTTTTATCTCAAGAGACCACATGGATTGACTTTGGACTATCAGCCCTTGATGTTCAAAAACCTATTTCTGGAGACAACAGTGCTGTTTTCTTTAATGGATTAGCCAATAAGGAGACCATTACATCTTTAGAAACACCAATGTTGGATCTATCAATTCCAAATTTATTTTTAGAATTCAAATACCTACAAAGAAAAAGAAATGAGTATGCTCATAATAGTTTGGCCATTGAATTATCTAACGATAATGGAGAAAGTTGGATAAAAGTGGCTACTTACGGAACTACTTCAGACGACGGAATAACTGAAATTATATCTTTATCAAGATTTCGTCCAAGTCAAAAAGCAATTATCAGATTTGTTTCTACACAACCAAAAGTGGATGAAGCATACCCAATCGTTATTGATGACATAAAAATTTATGTAGATAATGATAAAAAGATGAATACTGAAAAAATTAATGTAGTGAAAAGTGATATCAATGTATATCCAAACCCTACCAATGGAATTTTCACTATTTATTCTTTCAATGCTAATTTTGAAGTTAACGCTTTCGATATCAACGGAAAGAAAGTTTATTCTAACAAATACAACACTAACGAAGCCAGAATTGATTTTAGTAGTTTGCCAAAAGGAATCTATCTTTTAAAAGTGAGTAGCTCAGATTTTGAGAAGACTAAAAAAATAACAATCAACTAACAGTATTATTATGAATCTTATGAAAAAAAAATATTTAGCTATAGCACTTATTTGTATTTCTTTTGGAATTTATGGATTTGTTGAATATAAAAATTCAATTTACGCAACAGTAATGCCTTTAAATGCCAAAGGTACTGGTTCGATGGTTCCGGCTTCTTTATTTACAACATGGTTGCCAGTAGGTGTTCTTCCTGCTTTAAATGTATTTGTGAAACCTGCTGATGGTTTGACGTTTAATGCTGCAACTGCTGTGGCGCCAAATACATTGAACATCCATTTTTACAGATGGACAGAACAAATGTTTTTATGGTTGCTTTCTCCAGTACCTTCAAATGGAAGCTACGGTTCTTGTAACGGTTTTGTTTTCAACTCACCAGAATTTTATGATGTTACCGCAACAGATCCAATTACAGGATTAAGAACTTTAAAAAAACACGTTTGCAGTGGAAGAATAATATCTAATTTGAAAGCAGGAAGGGTGTTTCAATCTATTGATATTGGTGAATCTATGTCTTTTGATGTTAAAGGAACTGCCACTGGAGCGAACGGTTTGCCATTTCTTTTTGAAAAAGAAACCCGTGCTGTATTTGATGTAGATAAGGCACCAATTTCACAAGAAGGTCATCCAATGGTTATGGATCAAGGTGGAAGAAATGTTGAAGTTAGTGACGTGAAAGTCGTGAACAACAGACCACTTTTCTTAGATTTAAATAGCCGTGAAATTAATGTAGCTAAACTAATTTATTCTAGAAATTTAAATCCTGAAACTACAGTACAACAATTTGCAAGTCTTTCAGGGGCTACTATATCAGTGGCTTTAATCTCTGGAGTTATCACTATAATTGTTCCTGATCAAGGACAGGCTACTGGTGATGTATTGATGACAAAAAGTGGTTCATTGGTTTATTTCAATTCTATGGTAAACGATGTTTATGCTGTTTTTTTAACCATGGTGAAAAATGGTGTATTACCAAGTAATACTAAATTTCCAACAACATCTAGCGAATTATCTGCAATTCAAGCCTATGCTACTGCACATAGTATTGGTATTATTGAACCTAATTCTATGGCAATGGAACTAAAAACTTCATGGGTAGAAACTACGAATATTCCCAATCCTGCGGATTATGTTGTGGTGAGAGGGACTGTGCCTAATTATATATTGACTTCTGCAAATCTTTGGACAAGAAGCGGCACCAAAACGGTTAATTTGGCATTAGTGGGTATGCACATCGTAGGTAGTGTTGCCGGTCATCCCGAAATGATTTGGGGTACTATTGAACATGTTAACAACACACCAAATCCAGCGTATACGTATACAAATACTGGGGGTATTACGGTTAATGTTGCTGCGGATACTAATTTTGGAGCTGGAACACCATGGTTGTTTTCTTCTGCAACAGCATCAACTTTCAACGTTTCTCATATGAATATGGGAGGAATGAGTGGTACCGATATTACTTCTATTACTCCGTTTACTATAAGTGGAAGCGATACACAAAGAACAAAGCCTTTTGGTTTTGGTACTTCAGCTTTAGGTCTTACGGTGGCTCAAAGTAATGCCGAATTAATTTCGACAAATTTTGATGTCAATACCAGACTTGTTGGCGCCGATATTAGAAAAAATTATTTTCACGTGGGCTCTACTTGGAATATTTCTGCAACGAATTTTTCGCATGTAGGAACAAATTCCTTATCTAATACCACTTTGGAAACATATACACAAGGAAGTTTAAATTGCTTTAGCTGTCATACTTCTAGTGTTGGATCTCAAAATGACCCGAACGTATTGAGTCATATTTATAATTGTAACCCATTACCTTAAAACTTAAAAACATGAAAACAGGATTTGGCTGTAAACTATAGCAATTAAAGAAAAAAACACCAGCAAATTTGTTGGTGTTTTTTGTTTCAAAATATATTTTAATTTGGTATTTACTCCGCAATTAAAACTTCCAAAATAGTAATAGCTGCTTCACTGATTTTAGTTCCGGGACCAAAAACAGCAACTGCACCGCAATCGAATAAATATTGATAATCCTGGGCTGGAATAACACCGCCAACAATTACCATAATATCCTCACGACCGTATTTTTTAAGTTCTTCAATTACTTGTGGTACTAAGGTTTTATGTCCTGCGGCCAATGAAGAAACACCAAGAATGTGAACGTCATTTTCTACCGCTTGTTTGGCCGCTTCAGCAGGTGTTTGAAACAATGGACCAATATCCACATCAAAACCAACATCAGCATAACCAGTAGCAACAACTTTTGCACCACGATCATGTCCGTCTTGCCCCATTTTGGCAATCATAATACGAGGACGACGACCGTCTTTTTTAGCAAATTGGTCGGCCAATTGTTTCGCTTTTTCGAAGCTTACGTCATTTTTAATTTCTTTACTATACACGCCGCTAAATGATCTGATTTGTGCTTTATATCTTCCGAAAACCGCTTCCATGGCGTCACTGATTTCACCTAGTGTTGCTCTGTATTTGGCAGCTTCTATAGCTAAAGATAATAAATTTACTTCACCTGTTTTAGCACTTTCGGTCAATTTTGCCAAGCATGCATTTACTTTTTCGGTATCGCGTGTGGTTTTAATTTGCTCTAAACGCTCTATTTGCTGTTTGCGCACCATTTGATTGTCAACATCCAAAATATGCAATGGATCTTCTTTTTCCAAACGGTATTTGTTGACACCTACAATTATATCTTGTCCGCTATCAATACGTGCTTGTTTACGTGCTGCAGCTTCTTCAATACGTAATTTTGGAATTCCAGCTTCGATAGCTTTGGTCATTCCACCTAATTCTTCTACTTCTTCAATTAGTTTCCAAGCGTTATTTGCAATTTCGCTGGTTAAACTTTCTACATAATAACTACCAGCCCAAGGATCAACAGTCTTGGTGATTTTAGTTTCTTCTTGTAAAAATATTTGTGTATTTCGAGCAATTCGAGCAGAGAAATCGGTTGGTAAAGCAATGGCCTCGTCTAAGGCATTGGTATGCAAAGATTGTGTTCCTCCAAAGGCAGCTGCAGCAGCTTCAATACAAGTTCGAGCCACATTATTAAAAGGATCTTGCTCTGTTAAACTCCAACCTGAAGTTTGGCAATGTGTTCTTAGAGCTAATGATTTATCGTCTTTTGGTTCGAATTGTTTTAGCAATTTTGCCCATAACATTCTACCGGCACGCATTTTGGCAATTTCCATAAAATGGTTCATTCCAATGGCCCAAAAGAAAGAAAGGCGAGGGGCAAACTCATCGATTTTCATTCCTGCAGCCAATCCTGTCCGAATGTATTCTAAACCGTCTGCCAATGTATAAGCCAATTCGATATCGGCTGTAGCGCCAGCTTCCTGCATGTGGTAGCCTGAAATGGAAATTGAATTAAATTTTGGCATCTTTTTACTGGTGTAATCAAAGATGTCGGCAATTATTTTCATTGAGGGTGTAGGTGGATAAATGTAAGTATTACGCACCATAAACTCCTTTAGAATGTCATTTTGGATGGTTCCTGATAATAATTTTGCATCTACACCTTGTTCTTCAGCAGCAACAATATAAAAGGCCATAATAGGCAAAACAGCACCATTCATGGTCATTGAAACTGACATTTCATCAAGCGGAATCTGGTCAAATAAGACCTTCATGTCTTCCACACTATCAATAGCAACACCCGCTTTTCCAACATCACCTACAACACGTTCGTGGTCAGAATCGTAACCTCTGTGTGTGGCCAAGTCAAACGCAACAGAAAGTCCTTTTTGTCCTGCAGCCAAGTTTCTACGATAGAAAGCGTTACTTTCTTCAGCAGTAGAAAATCCAGCGTATTGACGCACAGTCCATGGGCGACGTACATACATGGTAGCGTATGGACCGCGCAAATTTGGAGCAAAGCCAGCACCAAAATCAAGATGTTCGAGACTTTCAATATCTTTCTCGGAATAATTAGACTTTACTTCAATGCCCTCTGCAGTATGGTAACTTTTACCGGCTGCTTTCTGCTTTTGGTTTTCTGTCTTTTCTAATTGTATGTGTTGAATGTTTTTACGCATTACTGTTCTATGATTTTAAAAGCATTTCGCCTTTTGATATAAGTTTTGTTTTTATTACCAACGAGTCCACTAGTAATTGTTGCTCCTGTGCCTATTGCAAATAAAGAAAATGCTGTTCCGTTTCCTGCTGCTGCTGCAATTCCTGAGCCAGCAAGGAAACCGAGGCCAGTTCCTAAAATTATATTTTTTACAGTCCTGCCTTTTCTTGGGAAATTTTTGATACTTTGAATGTTGTCAATTTTTACTTCAACACCGTCGATAGCGATAAATTCAGCATTTGGGAATGTTAATATTCCAACTAATTTTTTTCGGTCATCCGTAGTTATTTTTACTCTTTGAGAAGCACCAAAAGTGATGGCTTTACCAGTTTCAGTATTGGTGACTTCCAGCATTTTTGTTTGTGAAAATGTACTAAATGATGCAAATAGTATTAAAAACGATAAAATAGCTTTCATAGTTGGTTGTTTTAAGGTTGTTTTTCAGTTTCCAATCTTTCTTGTTCTAGTTTTTCTGCCAATCGTTTTTCAATAATTGGTGTAATTAGTGTTTTTCTTGGTTTTATCTTTACAAAAGGGAACAATTCTAAATCATGACTCATTCGGTCATTTTTGTTTGGATATTTATTCGTTCCCAAAAGAATTTCTTTTCCCGAATCGAATAATTCCTGCTCTTTTGAAGCACTTTCTTGAATTTTCTTCTGGATGACTCCTTCCTTCAATTGTTTGACCAATCCACCATTGGCTTCAATTTCTTTGAATAATAATAGTGCTTTTTCAGCCAATTGTGACGTCAGACTTTCAATATAATATGTTCCATCGGCTGGATTATTTACAATATCAAAATAACTTTCTTTCTTTAAAACCAACAATTGATTTCTTGAAATTCGGTCTCCAAATTCATTGTCTTTATGATACAAAGCATCGTAAGCTAAATTTGCTATTGCATTGGCACCTCCCAAAATGGCACTCATGCATTCGGTTGTGGTGCGCAGCATATTTACATTATAATCGTACAATGTTTTGTTGCGTTTTGTTGGAGATGCGATGATATGACAATCAAAATCATGATTGTATTCTTTTGCTAATGTGTGGAATAACAAACGTAACGCTCGAAGTTTAGCAATTTCGAAGAAGTAATTTGTACCTACAGCAATTTCAATTGTTATAGGCTGTTGTATGTTTTCTATTCGGTTAAAATATTCGTTGGTATGTGCTAATGTGTAAGCTAATTGTTGCACAATATTGGCACCAGCATTTTGATATAAAGTAGCATTAACGTTGATAAATGAAACGTTTTTAACTTCTGTTGATAATGCATTTAAGATTTCAAAATTGTCTTTAGTGTCAAACCAATTTCCGTCGGTGGCCAATTGATGAATTGGATCAATCAGGCAATAAATAAGTGTTTTTTTTGAAAGGGCAATAGTATTGATTTTCTTAATAAAATCGGCAGAAAGAAATTTCAAATTCAAATAAACTGGAATAGTATTGAAGTCGATTTCTGAAAGTAATTTTGTAATATCTATTTCCTCATTTTCTATTGTAAATCGGATACTTTCGGCACCACGAGCAATAGAATCGTTTGCTTTACGAATGGATTTTTCGACATCAAAAACAAAAATGTTCTGAACGATTTTAAAATGAGACACTTCAGTTCCAATTTCAAAAGGCTTTACAGCTTCATCTTTATGATAAAACGGTTTTACTTTGATTCCTTCCGGTGTTTCCCAAACCAATGTTTCGTTATAATCTGCCCCTTTAAGTTCAAATTGTATTTGCTGTTTCCATTGTTTTGATGAAACGGGATCGAAATCGGTGAATAGATTTTGTGACATTTTGTTTAACCGTTTTATTGTTTGATCATTTTTGAATACTAATCCTTAATCGAATCACCTTCAAATTCTATGATGTAAATATCTTCATTTTCGCGCTTCATATAGTATTTTTCACGTGCATATTTCTCTATTTGTGCGGGATTTTTTAACTTTTTGATATGATCAACATCTTTTTTAATTTCTTCCTGATAATAGACTTTGTTGTCTTCTAGCTCATCAATTTCTTTATTTAAAACGCGATGGTCTAAATAAGAATAATTGTCTAGAAATAACATCCAAACACAAAAAAACACAGAAACCAGAAAATACTTGTTTCCCAAGAATTTGAGCCAAGGATGGTTTTCTATTATTTTTTGAAATGGATTTCTCATGTTTTAATGTTGGTTTTTAGTTTCTCATTTTAAAAAAACGGGAAAGGAAAAAGCTTTTAAAAATACTAAAAAAAATTATGCAATGCGCTGATTAATTACTGCGCGGACGACATCAATAGCTACCGTATTGTATTTGTCATTTGGAATGATAATATCGGCAAATGCTTTCGTAGGTTCAATGAACTGTTCATGCATTGGTTTTAGCGTGTTTTGGTATCTATTTAACACTTCTTCCATATCACGACCACGCTCGGCAATATCACGTTTTAAACGACGAATTAAACGTTCGTCAGAATCGGCATGAACATATATTTTTACATCAAACATATCACGAAGTTCTGCATTGGTTAAGATAAGGATTCCTTCTACAATCATCACCTTACGTGGATGCGTATGAACAGTATCATCTGTTCTGTTGTGTGTTACAAATGAATAAACAGGTTGGTCGATGGCCTTGCCCGCTTTTAAATCTTTAAGATGTGCTACCAAAAGTTCAAAATCGATGGCACGTGGATGGTCAAAATTTATTTTTGAACGTTCATCGTAGTTTAAATTTGTTGTTTCTTTATAGTAAGAATCCTGAGAGATTATTCCAACTTCAGTTTGCGGCAATTCGTTCATGATTTGATGAACAACCGTAGTTTTCCCTGAACCTGTTCCGCCTGCAATACCTATAATTAACATAAATGTGTTGTTTATTTCGAGCAAAAATAGGAATTTATCGGTTGATATTTTGCAATTCTGAAATGTTAATTAATTTCAAGGATAGAAATGTCTGGTTTGGGTTAATTAAAAATTATTTTTTTATAATTTTTATAGCTTAGGAACCCTTGATTGGAAAAAAAGTAATATTTTTAACATAACTTAAATTTTTTAAAAATGAGAAAAATAGTATTATTAGGGGCACTTTTAATTACATCGATGATGTCGGCTCAAGACATGGACGTTGTAAAAGGAGATTTTGATTTTCTTAAAGATCAAAAAGAAATCAACATAGAGTTTGATTATAGCAAGTTGACTTTATTGAAAGAAAACAAAACAGAAGCAGCGTATGTTGTAGATAGAGCAAAAGAACTGAACGATAAAAATAAAGGTGTTGGTGATATTTGGAAAAAGAAATGGGCTGGAGCTAAAGAAACAATTTGGCAACCAAAATTTTTAGAATTAGTGAATATTGTATTGGCTAAAAAGAAAAAAGAACTTTCTTTTCAAGAAGGTTTGACATCTGCAAAATATACACTAATTGTTGAGTCTGTATGGATTTTCCCAGGTTGGGATGCTATGGTAATGAAACAACCTGCAAAAGTTACTACAAATTTAAAATTTGTTGAAACAGCAAACAGATCGAATGTTTTGTTAGAAATTACTAGTGAAAATGAACCTGGAGACCAATATGGAAATAACTTTAGCAATGAATCAAGAATTGGTGAAGGATTTGCTAAAACAGGAAAATCTTTAGCAGGACAAATTCTTAAAAAACTGAAATAAGATTTTTAAATAGTATTGAATAAAAAAAACCTAGCTAATTGCTAGGTTTTTTTTCTGCTTGTTCTTTTTCAAGATGGATAAGATGCGCCATGTTTTTAATAACATTGTCATGTTTTTTTACAAAAGGATTGTTTTGATCCCAAACATAACCGGCAAGCACCGCACATATTTTTTTCTTAACATCCGGATTTTCCGGTTGGTGGAAAAACAACGTTTGTAAGTTTCCAGTATACCACTCTTTTACATAAGTTGTAAAAACGCCAATACCACTTTTCATGTATTCTGTAAAATCTTTTTCCCAGTTTACTGTTCCACCGTTTAATTCTTTGTGAATTAATTTAGCAGCCAACATTCCAGATTCAGTAGCAAAAGCAACTCCTGAAGAGAAAACAGGATCCAAAAATTCAGAACTGTTTCCAGTTAATGCAAATCCGTCACCATACATTTGTTTTACCGAACGAGAATAGTTTTCCAATTTTACTGGTTCAAATAAGAAATCAACGCCACCAAAACGTTTGATATAATAATCAGATAATTGAATGGCATTTCTCAATGCTTCTGCATTGTCTTTATTTTCTGAAAGAGAATTGATAAAAGTAGTTGGACCTACAACTCCAAGGCTCGTGTTTCCATTTGAGAAAGGAATTACCCAAAGCCATACTTCAGTTTCCAAAATATCAAATGAAATCAATGTTCC
>JBDTNG010000270.1:0-6495 GCA_039933895.1 Flavobacterium sp.
AAATAAATGTATATTCTATTTTAAGTTTTACACTTGCTCCGTTTGCTTTTAGCTCCTGAGGTAAGTCAACTTGCATTCTTGTTTCAAAGATTGAAAATTTTGCATCTGTAGTGGCCGATTTACCATTAACAGTGCTAATTACTTTAACAGATTTAATTTTATATCCTCCGTCCAAAACTTCTCCTCTAGCACCATTTCTACTTCCACTTACAGGAATTACTGCGTTACCACGAGATTCTTTTTGGAAAAGATTCTGATCCAATTGCATCCAAAGAAAACCTAATTTATCAGGGCTATTATTGGTATAAGTAACTAGGGCTGAACCTGTAATTTCATTTTTAGCTTCATTTAAGGAAGCTGTTAATGAATAATCGGCTCTGTTTTGCCAATATTTTGGACCAGGTTGCCCGCTAGCAGAACGCGTATCTGAAGCATTTTTAGTATAAAAACCTGGCGCGAAAGCATCGTGGTAATCGTACTTTGAAACTTGCTGTGCATGAATTGAACAAGCTCCAAAAAACAATGCGGTACTTAGAAATACCTTAAAATTGTTAATTTTCATAGTTAATGTTTTTTGATTTATGTGTTAGAATGCCTTTTAAGAATTTTGTTACAAAAAGTTTTAAAAATAAAAAAAACACCAATTGATTTTGGTGCTTTTTTATTTTATTTTTTGAATTTAAATCGATTTGTAAATGCGATTTATAGGAATAACTACTCCTTGTTTCAAGATGACTCTTTTGTCTGTAACTCCCCAAATAGTGGTTTCCACAACCATTTTAGATTCATCATCTTCAAAGAAAATTTTAATTTTTTCGTGCTCTAAATTTCCTAAAGTTAATGCTCTATCTAGTTCAGAATTTCTTTGCATAATCTCATCTTTATCGTCCAAAACGTCAGTTTCAGGAAAATGAAGTTTTTCTATGGCTTCTTTTTCGATAATTTTAAAGTCTGTGTTCATACTCTTATTATAATTTTTAATACTAAATTTGGGTGTACTATAAAACTAGTGAAATATTTTCAAATAATTCTTAATATTATTACAATTTCCTTAAAAATATTACAGACTAATATTTTATAAATTAGCATTTTAACACTCAATTTTAATGATTTATACAATTGAAAACAATTATTTATCCGCCAAAATCAATTCGCTTGGAGCAGAATTATTCAGTTTATCTAAAGACAGCATAAATTACATTTGGAAAATAGACGATAAATATTGGAATAAAACTTCTCCTGTTTTATTTCCAGTTGTAGGCCAACTTAAAAACGATTTGTATACTATAAATGGCATTCAATATTCACTGTCAAGACATGGTTTTGCTAGAGATTATAATTTTACCGTTATTGAGCAAACAACAACTTCTATTGTTTTTTCTTTATCTGAAAACAAGAATACTTTAACACAATATCCGTTTTATTTTAAATTGCAAATTGGTTATACTTTGGAAAAAAACAAATTAATCATTTCCTATTTGGTTCAAAATAACTCAAAAGAAAAAATGCCGTTTTCAATTGGTGCACATCCAGCATTTGCAATTGATTTTGGTTTCGAAAATTATGCTTTACAATTTGAAAACGATACTCAAATTGAAACACACGAGCTTGAAAATGGACTTTTTTCAGGAAAAACCAGAACAATAAACATAAATAATAACAACTTACCGCTCAGCTATTCTTTATTTGAAAAAGACGCCTTGGTTTTTAAAAATTTGAATTCTAAATATTTAACGATTTTGCACAATAATAATCCATATTTAAAAGTTAATTTTGAAAAGTTCCCCTATTTAGGAATTTGGACAAAACAAAATGCTCCTTTTTTATGTATTGAGCCTTGGCTAGGATTTGCTGATTTTGTTGATTCAAATGGAAATTTATTGGAGAAACCCGGTATTCAAATAATAAACGAGGCTGAAGTTTTTGAAGCTTCTTTTTCAATAGAAACTTTATAATTTTATGATCGAATTTTCTTTTTCTCCCTTCCCAACCCTTACTACTGAAAGGCTAATCTTGCGTCAAGTCACCAACGATGATGCGAATGCAATGTTTATGCTTCGGTCTAATCCAGAAGTCATGAAATATATTCCAAGAGAAATGCCAAAAACCGTAGATGATGTCATACAACATATGGGAATCATACAAGAATTCTTGGAAAAAAATGAAGGCATTAATTGGGCAATTTGCCTAAAAGAAGACCATAAATTTATTGGAAATATTGGCTATTTCAGGATGCAGCCTGAAAACCATCGCGCAGAAATTGGTTATATGCTGTTGACTGATTTTCACGGAAAAGGAATCGTGCAAGAAGCTTTAACTGAAGTGATTCGATTTGGTTTTGAAGAAATGAAATTACATTCGATTGAAGCCATAACTGATCCTGAAAATTTTGCTTCTTGGAAACTTTTAGAAAAAAATGGATTCATGAGGGAAGGTCATTTTAAAGAAAATGAATTCTGGAAAGGAAAATATTTAGATAGTTATGTTTATTCCCTTTTACAAAAAAAATAACCAAAGGATAATGTTAAGTCAGTTTTATTGATTTAATTTCGTCCAAATAGAAAATAATATGTTTCCAAAAAGAATATTCCTTTTTTTACTTTTATTGACATCTTTCGCCCAAGGACAAACTTATATCAAAGCAAATGCAGTAACAGCGCTTGTTTTAATACCCAATGTAGGTGTAGAAACGACTTTGTCAAAACATTTTACCTTTCAGGTAGATATAACTGCTTCATTTTGGAAATCTATAAATCATGGTCCTTTTCAACTTTTCATGCTTACTCCGGAACTTCGATATCATTTTAAAGAAAGTACCAAAGGTTTTTATATTGGAGCTCATCTCGGTGGAAGTATTTTTAAGTTACAAAAATGGAATTACGCCAATAGCGATGATTATCAAAAGGGATTCAATTATTTTGCAGGAGGAACTATAGGATATCAAACAGCAATTTCAAAAAAATTAGCTTTGGATTTCTTTTTAGGTGGTGGTACTCAACAAGCTTTTTATAACGGCTATTATATTAGTACCAATGAACGTTATGAACATGTTCAGAAATACAACAAAAGCGGAGAATGGCTGCCTTACCGTGGCGGTGTAATGATTTGTTATAAACTCAATTAAAACTTATTCAGCGTTTTAACATACAATTCTTCCACTTTTTTTCGGGCCCAATCTGTTTTACGCAAAAATGTCAAACTTGATTTTATAGAAGGGTTTTCTGTGAAGCATTTTATTTTTATCAGTTCGCCCAAAGTATCGAAACCATAATAAGCCACTAATTTTTCTAAAATTTGCTGTAATGTTATCCCGTGTAACGGATCTTTAGATTTTATTTCATTCATCATACAAAGATAGTGAATTGTATCTTTCTTGTTTTGCACTTCATTTTTTTGTTATTACATTTGCAATCCTATGCTAAAAACTGTCAACATACTAAATAAAAGAGCCAAGTTCGAATATGAAATAATCGATCGCTATACGGCTGGAATTGTTTTGACTGGTACCGAAATCAAATCTATCAGATTAGGTAAAGCTGGTATTGCAGAAAGTTTTTGTGAATTCCACGGAATGGAACTTTTTGTCATTAACTCTACTATTGAAGAATACCTTTATGGAAACCAATTCAATCACAGAGCCAAAAGTGAACGAAAGTTACTTTTGAACAAGAGAGAATTGAAAGGGCTTTTAAAAGATGTGCAGAACAAAGGTTTAACGATTATTCCGCTACGTTTGTTTACCAACGAAAAAGGAATGGCTAAACTGGACATTGCACTTTGTAAAGGAAAGAAAAACTACGACAAGCGAGAAACTATTAAGGATCGCGACAACAAGCGTGATTTAGATCGTATCAAAAAAGAACATTAAAGCATAAAAAAACCACCTTTTCAGGTGGTTTTTTGTTATTATTTGAATCCTACGATTTGTTCTTCTGTTTCAATGACACTTTCAACAAATTTCTTGTAATTTGAATAATCAGATATTGCAATATTATCCCAAGGGATATTCACTTTTCGGGTTACTTTTAATGAATTTTTATTCAGTAACTGATACGCAATCGTATAATTATGATTCTTAAAATTCAAGGTTTTGTTTTCTGGAATTTCCGAAAATGATTTATCCGCTGGAATATTCAAGATTACTTCCGAATCGTATTCATTGTTATTTTCATATCCTAAATAATTCAAATCAAAATGTCTGGTTTCGGTAGAAATGACATCTCTGGTATATGCATTATCAAGAAATGGAATCTCTGTTATTTTCAAACTACCTACTTTTTGTAAGCTTTCTGAAATTGAAAATTTAGATTCATATTCGATTTCTTTATCAAATATATCATTCGAAAGCAATTTAACCGACTGCAATGAAATTACTTTTTTAAGTCGGGTATTGAAACTGCTTTCCATCTCTTTTTTACGAACATCTTCGGTAGTTGATGAAGAAAACAATTCATTGTAATATGATTTTCCAGACCCTTGAATAAAGTGTTGGTTCACAAATGTTTTCGATTTATCATCAATAGTAACCACTGAAAATGTTTTAGAAACATTCTGAAGCGCATTATCAAAAGGAATATTAATTAATTTTGAGTTTTCATTTACAGCTTTATCAAATGATATAACCAAGGCATTGGCCTTATACAATGAAGATGGTAAAGCTCTAAAAGGCAAGTATTTATCGGTCAATTCCAAAAACACTTCTTTATTATCAATAGTAGTTCTTACAATGCAATGATTAAAGTCTTTAGAAGGTAGTTTCATTGAGTTAAAGCCATTATCATTGGTTAAAACCAGTACCAAATTAGATTTTAATCCGGCCAATTCCGACAAAGCAACAAACAAAGTCGAAACATCTTTGCAATCACCTAAATGAGTTATAATGGTTTTTGCTGGTTTCTGTGGCACATAACCACTTTGTCTAAAGTCTAATGAACTATATTTAATATTCGTTCCAATATAAGTGTAGATTTTTTTAGCGATATCTTCTTGTGAAATTCCCTGAACTCCTTTTGGAAAAATTTCATTGAATGTATTTTTTGTGATTTTATCGGTTTTCAAATTCTTTTTAACCAAATCCGCATACCAATTCGAAATTTCTTTCCAAGATTTAATTGTTCCTACACGAATAGTATTGGTTAAATCATTGAAATTAGGAGAATAATTTTCCTGTAAAGGAATTGCGTCAATATTAGTACGTTTCCATATTGTACATGTTTTTCCGTTGACTTTTCTGGTCGTTGATGGAACCACACCATTAGAAAAATCAGTAATATATTTCAAATCCGCAGGATGAATCAACGTGAAAGAACTTTCAACTGAAGGATATGTGCTATTGAAATAACATGAAATATTAAAATCTTTATAAAAACGCCCTGATGAATTTTCATAACGCTCGTATTGGATATAAATCAAATCACCTACTTTCAAATTTGAAAACACAAGGGTATCATCACCTTTTTCTGCCGGGACAATTGAACCGTCAGGTTTGATAATTTCAGATTTTAAAATGGTATTATTCGAACTCAATGAATATTCTTTCATGTCTTCAATACCACTTTCAGTAGTAATTTCATACAGATATGTTACTTTCGATTTTTTTCCGCCTTCAGGCAAAATATTAACTATGTATTCATCTAAAAGTGTTATAACACCATAGTCGCTTTTCAATTTAGAATTTCTTCTTTCTTTGGCTAGCTTGTAAACATCTTTAGTAGCCACTTCTTCAATTTCATCTGGCGTTTTTGTAATGTCATACAGTTGTTTTCTCAAAGCACCATTTCCTGAGTTGTGAACTAACGACATACGGATGTACTTTTCTGTTTCTTTGTCATTTTTCAGTAAACTGTAGATGTTGGCCTTTTTTTCAAAATTTGTAAATGAATAAGGGAAATAACTCAGGTTTTCATCAATAAGTTCCAGCGCTTTGGTATACTTATTTTCGTTAACCAAAATATTAATATAATCATCTCTGAAATTATTTAAATAACCATAGTTTTTGATTCGGTCGGTAATTATTTTCTTAACGTCCTCTTTTCTATTTAAATCATTATAATGGCCAATCAGTAGATTATTCACTTCATAAATATCTTTTTCTTTTGCCATTTCTTCAAGCATAGAGATACATTTTGTCTTATCATCTTTTAGCTTTAAATATAAATTGGCTGTTAGAATTTTAAATTTTTCGTTATTATATGAATTTTCATTTATTTCATCTAAAAGTTTCAGCATGCCATCAATATCTGCTTTTCTTGAAACAATCATAAAATCAAACATCAATTCATAATATTTCTGTTTGTATTGTTTGGATCTTTCTTTTAATTTTTCCAATTCCTGCATTGATGACGATTTAAGCCATTCGCCATCTAATAATTTATACAAGGTGTTATAATGATAATTGATATCATTACTTTCCATATTTTTTAGAATCTCTTGAATTTTAGGCGTTTCATCACCTAACATGTCATAATATCTAATGAAATACTGTCCAATAAGTGA
>JBDTNG010000271.1:0-43747 GCA_039933895.1 Flavobacterium sp.
CTGCTGTATTTTGTGAAGATACCGAAAAAGCTCCTCCAGTAACATTCGTAGCAACAGTCATATTTGCAAAAGCAGTTTGACCAACTTTTGATGCTGGGACATAAGCAGCATTATCCCTAACTGTAACTCTAAAATTTAATGTTCTTGCAATAGAAAGCAAAGCTTCAGACTGCATTCCAGCATCACCATTAATTTGGGCAGTAGCTGTTAAGTTTGCCATAATAGTAGTCATTTTTGGAAGATACCTGGTATTTGAAGCAGTAGCTGACCATGATGCAAAATTTGGTCCACTTGCTTTAGTTGCTGTTGCACTACTTACAGTACTATTAGCAAATTGAGCAGCAGCTGGAACATCCATTTGTTCCCAACTGTATGTCAAAGCATCCCCATTCACATCTGCACCAGCTCCAACAAGAGCAAATGGCGTACTGATAGGAATAGTTATGTTTGCACTAGCAGCAATTGTTGGTGTAGCATTCGCAGCACTAATATTAGTATTTACAGGACACGTTTTTGTAGCTAAATTTGCTTGAATTTGAGCAATTGTTATAGCGTGATACGCATCAATAGAGTGATTTGTAAAATCCGCAGAAGTAATACCAGCATAACCCATGATAGTTATTCCTGAACCAACTTCCATATTAGCTCCTGTTCCTTCATCTTGAATGGTATATGTATGATTTCCTCCCATTTGATGTCCTACTTCATGAACTACATAATCAATATCAAAATTATCTCCTTGTGGAATTCCATCAGCAGGAGAAGTGATTCCTGATCCTTTATTTAAGTCATTTGGTGAATTTGTATCATCTACGCAAACACATCCTATACAGCCTGCATTACCACCACCACCTGAAGCACCAAACATGTGTCCAATATCGTAGGCAGCATTGTTTGCAGCCAATGTAGTTCCAACTCCAGTTAAATTCCCACTTAATGTTTGTTGCAATTGTTTATTCCAATTGGCCAATGTAGTATAAGGATCTGATCCTGAATTATAGTAAATTACATTTGTAGTACTTGCAACTAAATTAAGATGTACTCCTAAATCTTTTTCATAACACCCATTACAACGTGTAAGAGTATTATTGAAAGCTGCTAATACAATTGTTTGATCGGCAGCAGTTCCTGCAGTTGATGCTCCAAAATAAGCAGCATACTCTCCATTACAAGATTGTGCTAAACGCATTACTTTTAATTGACCTGCAGATGATTTTTGAGTGTTTTGTAGTTGAGAATTTAAATCTACAACCATTTTTTTATCGTCAGTAGAACAGTTCCATGCTAAATCACCTCTTTCTCTTTGCGATTTAAATACTGAGTAAATAGTATGGTCCTGAGAATAAGCCTCGATAAATTCGTTTTGTTTATCAGTTCTGAAAACCATCGTTTGAATGCCATTAGGCGCGATGCTTATTTTTAATGTCGCATATTTATCAGTAATTCCTTTTCCGGAATAAGCTCTAATTTCAGGAAAACGAGCTTGTAAATCTGCTTCAAAATTTGAAGCCTCAAACACTTCAAATTGTTCCATTTGCCCATCAGCATTTGGTAATGTAATTACTGTTGATTGCTTTTTTGCAGTAGCACCAACAATCGAAAACAACTCCGAACGGAGTGGTTCAATGTTCAATTGGAACAGTTTAAATTCTTTAGGGTAAGCTTGCCTTGCCACTCCTTTATCAGTAGGCACATTCCCTTTGCTGGTTTCGCTAGAAAACCAATAGTTTCCGTTTTGCGCTTGCGTTTGATTAAAAGCAAAACCCAAAAGAAACATAATAAGTAATTGTTTTTTCATATTTTAATATTTTGTAATTAATTACCTCTAAAGTATTAATTAATTACAAATAACACTTGCTTTTAACAAAAAAAGCGCAAAGAATTGAATCTTTGCGCTTTATTAGACTTAAAGTTGTAGTTATTCTATTACAATACGTTTTACGGTTTTCTTAGCACCATCAATAATAGATACTAAATAAATTCCTGCCTGTACTTTATCTAAAGTAACATTTTGATTGAAAGCACCTGTGTTAGAGAATGATTTCTCATACACTTCTCTTCCTCTCATATCATGTACATTGATTTTAATGTCATTGTTTGAAGCTGAAGTAAATTTTACTATAAAGCTTCCAGTATTTGGATTTGGATACAGTGAAAAGTCTTGAAATTCAAATTCTTCATTAGACAATGTAAAACTTTTATTACACAAAGTTACTGCCCATGAATTAATACTACCTACATCACCATTATAATAATCCGCAGTAAATAACCTCCAAGTTCCATTAGCTGTCAATCCATTAAATACTGACAAAGGAGAAGAAGGAGCAAATGTTCCAGTCATATTCGCAACACATGTAAATCCAGCAGCACCGTCACTTAAAGTCACGTTAAAGTTGTCATTACCAGCACAAGCTCTATTCCAAACACTTGAAAAAGTAGTAGTATTTGGGTGAACAATTTGTATCACTAAGTCATTTGGCCAAGTGTGAGAAACATTCAAGGCAACATCTACATCAGTTAAATTATAAGTAACTGGAACAGCAATTGAATTTGTAACTACAGCTCCTGGCACTTCAGCACCTGTACCATCTGGGATAGCCAAAGGTGTGCTGTTAGTATAAGTATTACAAGTATTTGTAATTGTATAACCAATAGCGATGTCTTGTCTGTTTATGTCATAAAATATATGAGTGTGTGCTTTAACCATAATACGAGCGTTAGTAGCCGTAATATTTGGAACAGTAATATTCTCAGTACCGTCATTAGCTGTATTGCTAACTAAAACAGTTGGAAATGTTAATCCTCCGTCTGTAGACAATAAAATATCTACGAATTGATCACCAGCAACGTTAGCAGCATAAGCTACATTTGTACCATTTACAGACCAAGTAACTGCTTGTATAGAACCTTGAAGCCAAGTCTGATCAATCACAGCTTGAGAAGTCACATCAAAAGGACCGTTTGTACCACTCACGGTAACAACCATATCATCAAAACTAGTTTGACCAACTTTTATTGGAACAATCGCACTGTATGGTGCATTATCTCTAGTTGTTAATCTAAAAGCTAATGTTCTTGCAACTGAGCTTAATGCTTCTACATTAATATCAGCTCCAGCTGTTGTCACAGAATTTGCTAAAGTTGTAGACAATCTTGGAAAGTTACGTGATGGAGTTGTTACTGCATCATAAGATCTCCAGTTTGGACCTGTTGCTTTTGTAACAATTGCCGCACTAGCAGCTCCAGTTTGTGCTGCACTAGCATTATCCATTTCTTCCCAGCTATATGTTAAAGCATCTCCAGCGTTAGCATCTGTAGCAGATCCTGTTAATTTAAATGGAGTACTTTTTGGTATCGTAAAATCAGACCCAGCATTTGTAACTGGCGTAGCATTATTTGCAACAATACTAGTAGTAACTGGACATGTTTTACCAGCTAAATTAGTTTGTATTTGAGCAATAGTCGCAGCATGGTATTTATCAATAGAGTGAGCAGCAATATCTTGAGGAGTAATTCCAGCATAACCCATAATGGTAACTCCAGATCCTGGCTCAACATTAACACCTGATCCTTCATTAGACATAGAGAAAGTATGATTACCTCCTAATTGATGTCCAACTTCATGCACTACATAATCAATATCGAAATTATCTCCTTGAGGAATAGCATCGGCAGGAGAAGTAAATCCACTTCCTTTATTTTGATCTGTTGTACTTGCCGTATCATCTGTACAAACACAACCAATACATCCAGCGTTTCCACCTCCACCATCAGCACCAAATAAGTGACCGATATCATAAGCAGCATTATTAGCTGCCAAAGTAGTAGCAGGTCCTGTAAGGCTAGAACTCAATGTGTTTTGTAATTCAGCATTCCAAGTTCCTCCAGCTCCAGCAGCAGAATCAGAATAAGGATCCGTAGCAGGATTGTAATAAATTACATTCGTTGAAGACGCTACTAAATTCAAGTGTAATGCTAAATCTTTTTCATACACACCATTACAACGTGTTAAAGTAGCATTAATCGCAGCTAAAACTAAAGCAACTTGCCCCACAGTTGTTGCTCCAAAATAGTTTGAATATTCTGCAGTAACCGATTGAGCCAAACGCATTGTTTTTAATTGTCCAGCACTAGATTTGTTTGTACTTGGTAATTGAGAAGTTACATCTGTTGTCATTTTTTTATCATCAACAGAACAAGTCCAAGCTAGTTTTCCTTTTTGTCTTTGAGATTTAAAAACAGCATACACTGTATGATCTTGAGAATAAGCTTCAATAAATTCATTATCTTTTTCAGTTCTGAAAATCATAGTTTGAATTCCTTGAGGAGAAATACTCAACTTTAATGTTGCATATTTATCAGTAATTCCTTTTCCAGAATAAGCTCTGATTTGTGGGAATTGTGCTTGTAATTCTGTATCAAAATTTGAAGCTTCATACACTTCAAACTGTTCGATTTGACCATCAGCATTTGGCAAAGAAATGATAGCTGCATGTTTTGCCGCTACACCTGCGTTAATCGAAAATAAAGTTTCTCTAAGTGGAGTAATATTCAAATCATATAATTTGAACTCCTTTGGGAATGATTGTCTGGCAACTCCTTTGTCGGTAGTGATTTTACTACTTTCACCATTGTGCGAAGACCATACTTTGCCCGTTTGTGCTTGCAGTTGGCAAACAGCGAAAACAGAAGCAAATACAAATAGTAATTGTTTTTTCATTGGTTGTTTTTTTTAATTGAATAACAAAAATACTAATTTTAAATTTATTTATTAAAATTTTAACAGGTATTTTATAGGTAATCATGATTTTTTACACCATAAAGCATTTTAAAATTCCATTACTTAATATTTAAAACTAAAATTTTATCTTTGCTCTTTAAAATTTCTAGCCTTGAAAGTATTCCGTTCCATATCTGAATTTTCTTGTAAAAAAAGAACCGTCGTAACACTTGGCACTTTTGATGGGGTTCATTTGGGACATCAAAAAATCATCAATCGAATTTTAAACAGCGCCGCTCACAATAATCTAGAAAGCGTTGTACTTACTTTTTCACAACATCCAAGAGCTGTTTTACATGCCGATAGCAACATAAAATTACTCAATACGAATGAAGAAAAAATAGCACTTTTAGAACGAAAAGGAATCGACAATCTAATTATCCATCCTTTCGATTCAAAATTTTCTGAATTAACGGGAGAAGAATTTGTAAAATCAATACTGGTTGACAAACTCAATATTAAAAAAATAATTATCGGATATGATCATCGTTTTGGAAAAAACAGGGCTTCCGACATACACGATCTGATTCAATTTGGTCAAAAATACCATTTTGATGTAGAACAGATTTCCGCCAAAGAAATTGATGAAATATCTGTAAGTTCGACCAAAATTAGAAATGCAATTGCAGAAGGAAACATTGCATTAGCCAATCAATATTTAGGCTATCCTTATGCTTTTACCGGGAAAGTAATCAGAGGCAAACAACTTGGAAGAACTATTGATTTTCCAACAGCCAACATTTTAATTGAAAATTCTCAAAAAATAATTCCCAAGAACGGCGTGTATATCGTGGAAGGCTCATGGAAGAACACAACACGTCAAGGTATGATGAACATAGGCACCAAACCTACTGTTGACGGTAAAAATTTGTCTGTTGAAATTCATTTTTTCAACACAGATGAAGACTTATACGACACCAATATTACGATCACCGTGCATGAATTCATAAGAGATGAAGTCAAATTTAGCGGGATAGATGAATTAAAAATTCAACTCAAAAAAGACAAAGCAACTTCACTGGATTATTTTTCAAATCAAAAATAAAACACAACACTATTTGTGTTAAAAAATTCGGCATTATCTTGTTAAATACTTGCTTCTTATATATTATTTGAATACTTTTGATATACTTTCTTTAAGTTTTTAACCGATTGTTTAATTAAAAATTGCAGCCATGAGTATATCAAAAGAAGTTAACAACGGCATTATGATTTTTATTGGAATTGGAATTTATTTCCTTACCATGGAATTATTGGGATTATCAGGAATATTTTGGCTTAGAATACTAAACATTTTTATTGTTGTTTATTTTGTAAACAAAACTATAAAATCAAATTACAAAGAAGGCAAAACTGAATACTTAGGGAATTTAATCTCCGGAGCATTAACATCGTTAGTAGGAGTAGTCTTGAGTGTCGCCGGTTTGCTGGCTTATATTAATATGAGAGGCGGTAGCGCTTATTTAGAAAAACTTTCCGACAGTTTTCTTTTTGGCGGCGGACAACCCTCAATGTATCAGTACTGCATCGGAATGCTTTTTGAAGGTTTTGCTTCTTCCATCATCATAACTTTCGCATTAATGCAATATTGGAAAGACACGACTATAAAACAACATTAGTCTATTTTCCATCAAATAATATCGAAAATGTTTTTAGTAAATCCGTTTACTAAAAACATTTTCTAGTTTTATGCATATCAGTACAATAGTTTAAATCGAAATCCTTATTTTTGGCACGTATTATTAAGATGCTATTATGAGTGTAACTAGAAATAATTGGACAAAAGAGGAAATCATTGCCATTTATAACAAGCCTTTAATGGATTTGCTTTACGAAGCAGCAAGTATCCATAGAGAACATCACGACCCAAATGTCGTTCAAGTATCAACATTACTTTCTATAAAAACAGGTGGTTGTCCTGAAGATTGTGGTTATTGCCCACAAGCTGCACGTTACCATACTGATATTCAAGGAAATGATTTGATGAGTGTACAACAAGTGAAAGCACAAGCGCTACGGGCTAAATCATCAGGTTCTTCAAGAGTTTGTATGGGTGCTGCGTGGAGAAATGTGAAAGACGGTCCAGAATTTGATCAAGTATTGGAAATGGTGAGAACCATCAACAAACTAGACATGGAAGTGTGTTGTACCTTAGGCATGATTACAGAAAATCAGGCACAGCGTTTGGCTGAAGCAGGACTGTATGCTTACAATCATAATTTAGATACTTCTGAAGAATATTACAAAGAGGTCATCTCTACAAGAGGTTTTGAAGACAGAATTCAAACCATTGAAAACGTTAGAAAAACCAATGTTACTGTTTGTAGTGGCGGAATTATAGGTATGGGTGAAAGTGTTGAAGACAGAGCAGGAATGCTTGTTGCGCTATCTACTTTAAACCCACAACCGGAATCAGTACCTATCAATGCTCTTGTTGCTGTTGAAGGAACACCAATGGAAGAAGAAAAACCAGTTGAAATTTGGGAAATGATCCGTATGGTAGCTACCACTCGTATTATTATGCCTGAAACACAGGTTCGCCTTTCTGCTGGAAGAATGAATATGACTAGAGAAGGACAAGCCATGTGCTTTTTTGCGGGCGCCAATTCTATTTTTGCTGGAGATAAATTATTGACAACGCCAAATCCAGATGTAAACGAAGACATGAAAATGTTTGAAATGCTTGGATTAAATCCACAAAAACCATTTACGAAGGTATCACAACCTAAAACTATTGAAGCAGAAGATTCTCAATTTCAATCTTTAGGTGAAAAACCAAAATGGACGAGACCAAGTCACACCATTGACCGAAACATTGAAGTTTCCTTAAAAGGTAAAAACGAAAAAGTATAAGAAATAAAAAAGCTCCTAAAATTTAGGAGCTTTTTTTATTTAGAAGCTTGAAGCTTAAATTTATTCAGTGCATAGATACCATATACAATTGCAGCAATTATCAGCAACCCCAAGCTGCCATCAATAGGCAATCCTGGCGGCGGCGGTGGCGTAGGTGGAGGAGGTCCACCTGCTGGAGCCTGAGCATATGTACTCAAAGTTATTAGAACAACTAATAAACTTAGATTAATCTTATTGGGAGCAATATTCATAGTTGGTACAAATATAAAAAAACTTTTTAACAAATCCTTTTAGGAATACAATTTCCTGTAATTTTACAATCCTTCTTAGGGACAATATTAAGCGAAAAAAATGATTCGACCAATTAATTTTTTAAAAAAAATAAAATATTTTAAATCAACAATTTATTAATCATACCATCACAACACTAAAAAATAAAAGCCTCTCAATTTCTCAAAAGGCTTTTCTAAACTAAGTGGTCCCACCTGGGCTCGAACCAGGGACCACCTGATTATGAGTCAGGTGCTCTAACCAGCTGAGCTATAGGACCGGTTTAGAGAGTGCAATATTACTATATATTTTACTATTCTCAAAATTAATCTTGAATTTCTTGACACAATTCTATCAAGACACCATTAGTTCCTTTTGGATGTAAAAAGGCAACGAGTTTATTATCAGCGCCTTTTTTAGGAATTTCATTCAAAACAACAAAACCCTCAGCTTGCAAACGAGCAATTTCTAAGACAATATTTTCAACATCAAAGGCAATATGGTGTATTCCTTCTCCTTTTTTTTCAATGAATTTAGCAATGGGGCTCTCAGGATTAGTAGCTTCAAGCAATTCTATTTTATTGGGACCGTTCATAAAAAAAGATGTCTTCACTCCTTCGCTTGCTACTTCTTCCTGTTTATAGGCCGGAGCACCAAAAAGTTTTTCAAAAAGAATATTTGACACTTCCAGATCTTTTACAGCAATTCCTATATGTTCTATTTTTCTCATTTAAACGTAATTTATAAAATTGGTCATTTTAAAACCTCAAGACATTCATTTCTAATATTTACACAAAGATAAATACTTTAAAACTTAAAAGTCGTATTTTTGCAATATGGAAACAAATAGACAGAAAAAAATAGGTGGTGTTCTACAAAAAGATTTAGTAGACATCTTGCAAGGGGAAATCCGTAAAAATGGAATTACAAATCTTGTAATTTCAGTTTCTAAAGTTAGCGTTACAACCGATTTAGGTGTTGCCAGAGTTTATTTGAGTGTTTTTCCTCAAGACAAAGCACAAGAAATTTTGGAAGCTGTTAAGTCAAATATGCCTTTAATCAAACACGATTTATCTCAACGTGTTAAATTACAACTACGAAAAGTACCAAACTTGTCTTTTTATATTGACGACAGTTTAGATTATATTGAAAAAATTGACAATGCGCTTGCTGGGAAAGAAAACCCAATCGAAAATCGTGATTTATTAGCAAAAAGAAAGAAATTTTAATTTGAATTTTTCGCTATACATAGCCAGGCGTTATCTGCGTACTTCCAGTAAAAATAACGCCATAAACATCATCACAAGAATTGCTTCATCTGGCATTATTGTTGGCGCAATGGCTTTGTTTGTAGTGCTTTCTGTATTTAGCGGATTAAAAAATTTTAGCTTATCATTCAGTAATGACTTTGATCCAGATTTAAAAATCATCCCTAAACATGGCAAGTCTTTCTTAATTACTCCCGAGGAAAAAGAGAAAATAAAATCAGTAAAAGGCATTGCTTTTTACAGCAAAATTATTGAAGAAAAAGTACTTTTTGTTTACAAAAACAAAGAGCAAGTGGCTTCCATAAAAGGCGTCGACAACCAATACAATTTGGTTAACAATGTTCAAAAAGTTTTATACCAAGGGCAATGGCTTTCGCCAAAAACACCGCAAGTTGTTATTGGAAATGGAATTACCCAAAAATTATCTATGGGCTTATATGATATGAATAATGCCTTTGAAATTTATGTTCCAAAGCCAGGAAAAGGCTCCATTTTGAATGCTGAATCTGCTTTCAATAAATCAAATCTGGTTCCCATTGGCACCTATGCCGTTAGTGAAGAATTAGATTCTAAATATGTATTTGCCGATTTAGAATTAACGCAGGAATTGTTAGAATTTAAACCCAACCAAATTACTGGTATTGAAATTAAATTAAATTCGCCAACCCAAGAGCAAAAAGTAATCAAAGATTTAAGCACTATTTTTGGAAATAAAGTAGAAATTAAGACAAGAGTACAGCTCAATGATAGTTTGCACAAAATGCTCAACACCGAAAACACAGTCATTTACCTGATATTTACACTTGTTATTATCCTTACTTTATTTACCCTTGCTGGAGCTATAATCATGATGATTTTGGACAAGCAAAGCAATCTGAAAACCTTATTCAGTTTAGGAACACCCATCAGAGATATTCAAAGAATATTTCTGCTACAAGGCATTTTATTGACCACTATTGGAAGTTTTTTTGGTTTACTATTAGGGATTATAGTTGTTTTAATCCAACAATATTTCAAAGTGATTATGATTACCGAATCTTTGCCATACCCTGTTGTTTTCAACATACAAAATGTTGTCACCGTACTTTCTACCATTATAATATTGGGCTTATTAGCCTCTTGGATTGCCAGCAATCGTGTAAGTGAAAAATTATTATCTTAGACCAGTGCTAGATTTGAAATAATACTTACATTTACAACTACAAACTCGAACGTTTATGATTGTTTCTGTCTAGTCCTTACTTTATTTAAAAATAATTAGGACTTATTTATCTCACTTTTAAGTTCAATCCTATGGGTTGGACAAATATTTTTATTATCCTAATTTATCATGACAGAAACAACTATAGAGAACAATTTATTTTCTCGAATTTATACTACATTAAAACAAGCTATTAAAGGCGACGAATCCTTTGACTATACTTCCGGAAGCATCAAAAAAGCAGTAATTCTTTTAGCCATTCCTATGGTTTTGGAAATGCTGATGGAATCTGTTTTTGCATTAGTCGATTTATACTTCGTAGGTCATTTAAAAGAAAGCAGCTATGCCATACAAACTGTTGGCTTAACAGAATCGGTAATTACCATTATCTATTCATTAGCCATTGGAATCAGTATGGCCGCCACAGCAGTAGTAGCACGTCGTATTGGCGAAAAAGACCCTATTGCAGCGGCAAAAGCGGGAATGCAGGCCATTATCATCGCTTTTGTAATCAATACCGTTATTAGCATTTTTGGATTTATTTATGCCGAAAATATTCTATTGCTTATGGGTGCTTCTGCGGAAGCCGTAGCTTACGGGGTTAATTTCACCCGAATTATGATGGGCGGAAGCTTGTGTATTATGCTCCTATTTCTAATCAACGGAATATTCCGTGGTGCCGGAAATGCAGCCATCGCAATGAGAAGTCTCTGGCTGGCCAATATTTGCAACATTATTTTATGTCCGATATTAATTAACGGATTAGGACCTATTCCTGCTTTCGGATTAATGGGAGCGGCAATTGCGACAACAACTGGTAGAAGCATTGGTGTTTTGTACCAAGCTTACCATTTATTTAACGGCAGAGGAATTTTGAAAATCATCCCCTCTTATTTTATTCCTGATTTCGAACAAATCAAAGCATTAGTAAAAATTGCAGCTCCAGGTGTATTGCAATTCGTTATTGCTTCTTGCAGTTGGATTTTCTTAGCACAATTGGTAGCCACTACTGGAGGTGATCATGGTTCGGCAGGATACCAAACGGCATTACGAATCATGATGTTTTTTATTCTTCCCGCTTGGGGTTTGAGCAATGCTGCTGCGACTTTGGTAGGACAGAATTTAGGAGCGAAAGAAATTGGCCGTGCCGAAAAATCAGTTTTTACCACAGCAAAATACAACGTCATTTTTATGGCTACGATAATGGTTGTGACCTTATTTTTTGCCAGTAATTTCATTTCTTTTTTTACCAATGATGTTATCATACAGAAAATAGCAGTGGAAGCATTACAAACTATGAGTTTGGGTTACATATTCTACGGGATTGGAATGGTATTGATTAATACGTTCAATGGTGCTGGAGATACTTGGACGCCCACTTTAATTAACTTTTTTGGTTTTTGGTTGTTTCAGATTCCATTGGCATACTTATTAGCCAAACATTATAAAATGGGACCAACAGGCGTTTTTATGGCCGTGCCCATTGCGGAAACCGCCATCACACTAGCCAGTATTGTATTGTACAAAAAAGGTAAATGGAAAAGTATGCAAGTATAAAAGAAAAGGCTCAACATTTTGTTGAGCCTTTTTTATTTAAACAAACTGATAATCCGAATATACTTGTTCGACTTCCTTTAATACATCAAATAATGCTTGTGGATCGTCTAAAGTAACTAGTTTTTGTTTGTATTCTTTAAATGAATGAATTCCTTTGAAGTAATTCGTATAATGACGGCGCATTTCAACAATTCCTACGCGTTCGCCTTTCCAATCCATAGACCATGTTAAGTGATTTCTGGCAGCTTCTACTCTATCGGAAACTGTTGGCGAAGGCAAATGTTCTCCTGTTTTAAAGTAATGCTTAATTTCATTAAAAATCCAAGGATAACCAATGGCAGCACGACCAATCATCATTCCGTCAAGACCAAATCTGTTTTTATATTCCAAGGCTTTTTCCGGAGAATCGATATCACCATTTCCGAAGATAGGCATTGTGATTCTTGGATTGTTTTTTATTCTTTCAATATGTGTCCAATCCGAATGTCCTTTATACATTTGCGCTCGGGTTCTGGCATGTACCGTCAGCGCTTGCACACCAATATCTTGCAATCTTTCGGCAACCTCATCAATATTGATAGAACTTTCGTCCCATCCCAAACGGGTTTTTACGGTTACTGGCAAATTTGTGCTTCGGATAACGGCTTTGGTTAATCTTACCATCAAATCGACATCTTTCAAAACACCAGCACCTGCTCCTTTACAGACTACTTTTTTAACTGGGCAACCAAAATTAATATCAACCAAATCAGGATGAACTGCATCAACAATTCTAGCAGACATGGCCATAGCTTCTTCATCGCCACCAAAAATCTGAATTCCAACTGGTCTTTCGTAATCGAAAATATCGAGTTTTTGTCGGCTTTTAATCGCGTCACGAATCAATCCTTCCGAAGAAATAAATTCAGAGTACATCAAATCGGCGCCGTGTAATTTACACAAACGGCGGAATGGTGGATCACTCACGTCTTCCATAGGCGCAAGTAAAAGCGGGAAATCAGGTAATTCTATGTTGCCAATTTTGGGCATGGATTCAATTTTTTTGCAAAAGTACTAAAGAATATTTAATGTTTCGCATTGTAAAACAACACTTTATGATTTTTTGGCTTATTTTAAGTCAACTTTAATCATAATATCTTCTTTCTTCTTTTTGTAAACTTCTAATAGGAAAGAACTTTCACTTGTTTTAACAATTCTGTTTGTTGAAAATTGGTAGATTTTAAAATCTTCCACATCACGAGAATTTAATATAGAACCTTTGGTTAAAGCACCATCAGTGTCAGAAATTTTAACAGCGGTTAAATACCCACCTTGTCCATCACTATGTCTTACAGGCTCTTTATCCAATGTCAGTTCAATGTTTTTAACATTATCCAAAAACACAAAATAATGGTTTCCATTAGCGTTAAAATATTTGTATGACATTCCACCTTTACCTCTACCACCTATTTGATTTTTAGGGATTTTTTTCATCCATCCTAATTTACCATCAGCATTGATTTTAGAAGCTAGAATATCACAATAATGATATGTTACTGTTGTTCTAGTTCCCATTTGTGGACTATAAGAAGTGTGCGTCACAATAAAATATTGCTCTCCAACCAATACGATACTTCCATCTTCATTTACGGCAAGATCTTTAAGTTCTAAGTCAGAGAATTGAGCATCATCACCTTTTCTTTCTTTTCTTTCGTTTCTTTTCTTGGTTCTTTCAGATTCATATTGATTTAATACTTCTAATGGAATTTCGTGAAAAGACTCGTCATAAATAGAACCATCTTCTTTAATTTTGAAAGCGAGAATTCCGTCGCAATCATCAAAATCACCTTTACCATTACTATAAAATCCACCACAAACTAGAAAATCCTTGTTGGTATCAAAAAGCCATAATTTATTAATAAACTTGTCTTTGTTGTCAAATTTTGAAATTTCAATTTTGTCTGACCCCGCTTTGATGATCATCAATTCAATATGATAATTGGCTTCTGTATCTTTTCTGTGTTTCTTATCGTCATTACTGTCGTCATGAAAAACTTTGGTAAGCATATATAAATCTCCTTTTTTATCCAATTGATAATCTAGGTTATTCATTCTTCTTTCCGTGTAAGGCATTGTTACTTCTTTTCCAGAAATTTTGTTTAAATTTCCGTCATAAGTGTACATTCCAATAATATCAAAACTTTTAGTATCGCTTTTAACCTCAGGCTTTTTTCTGTATTGAATCAAGACGCTTTTTTGATCTCTCGCTTGAAAGAAATCAAATTTATCTTCAATAGAATATGAAAATCCCATATTCCCCATAGTTGGAGTTCCAGCAATTCTACCTTCAACTTGGAAAACTAATTTTGGCTCGCCTGCGAATTCACCTTTGGCAAAATCAATTTCAGCAGCAAACAATTGCTCCTTCTTATTGTCTCCATCCCAAGAGGAATAAAAAAAGTAATATTTGCCATCAATTTCCAAGACTTCTTCTACTGAATAATTTTTTGGGAAGTATTTTTCGTATTTAGTTTCTTTTATAAATGCTGGTGCTTCTGAATTGAATTTTTGAATTAGAATTTCTTTTCCATCCAATTTTAAAGCCAATACTTCGTTTCCTCTTGAAAAATATATTTTTTCTTTGGCATCAAAAACCTTATATGGTTCACTCACTTTATAAGTATAATCATTTGATAATGTTTTTTGTGCGTATCCTTGAGTCAGTAGCAAGGCAAAAAACACTACTGTGTAACATAATTTTTTCATCAATCGTAAGTTTATTTATTAAAATATTTTAGGAGCGCAAAAGTAGGTATTTTATTTTAAGCCGTGTTTTTTAACTTGTTTAAACATGCCTTTTATCCTGCAATCCTTTTTAACTCATTAATTTGAATTATATTTGCAGATTAATTCCTAATGTTATTGCGTTTTCATTCTTCAGAGATGAAAAGTAAAGCATTGAGATTTACAGAGAAATTTGAAAAAAGAAGATGGCATGGGAGCATGATATGTTCCAAAAAAAGCAATATAGAATACACATGAAGCATATTAGAAATTTTTGCATTATTGCACACATTGATCACGGAAAAAGTACATTAGCTGACCGTTTGCTTGGCGCTACACAAACCGTTACGGCTCGTGAAGAAAAAGCACAATTGTTAGACAACATGGACTTGGAACGTGAGCGTGGAATTACGATTAAAAGTCACGCCATTCAAATGGAGTACACTTATAAAGGAGAACAATATATTCTAAACTTAATTGACACTCCCGGACACGTGGATTTCTCCTATGAAGTTTCTCGTTCCATTGCGGCCTGCGAAGGTGCACTTTTGATTGTTGATGCAGCACAAAGTATTCAGGCACAAACGATTTCAAATTTATATTTGGCTTTAGAAAATGACTTGGAAATTATCCCGGTTTTGAATAAAGTTGATTTACCAAGCGCTAATCCAGAAGAAGTAAGCGACGATATTATCGATTTATTAGGTTGTAAATTAGAAGATATCATTCACGCTTCAGGAAAAACTGGTTTTGGTGTGGAGAATATTCTAGCAGCTATTATCGAGAAAATTCCTGCGCCTAAAGGAAATGTTGACGAACCGTTACAAGCCTTGATTTTCGATTCACATTACAATCCGTTCCGTGGTATTGAAGTTATTTTCCGTGTAAAAAACGGGGAAATCAGAAAAGGTCAGAAAATTAAATTCATGGCAACTGGCAATGAATATTTTGCCGATGAAGTAGGTACATTAAAATTAAATCAGGTTCCAAAAAACGTTATTTCTACAGGAGATGTAGGCTATCTGATTTCTGGAATTAAAGAAGCAAAAGAAGTAAAAGTTGGTGATACCTTAACGGATGCAAAAACGCCAACGACCAATATGATTACTGGGTTTGAAGATGTAAAACCAATGGTTTTCGCCGGAATTTATCCTGTTGACACCGAAGATTACGAGGACTTGCGTGCTTCGATGGAGAAACTGCAACTGAACGATGCATCGTTGGTTTTTACGCCAGAAAGCTCTGCAGCTTTAGGATTTGGTTTCCGTTGTGGATTTTTAGGGATGTTACACTTGGAGATTATTCAGGAACGATTGGAACGCGAATACGACATGACTGTAATTACTACAGTACCTAACGTTTCTTATTTGGCTTACACTAAAAAAGAACCAGACACTTCGTTTGTAATTAACAACCCATCCGATTTGCCAGAACCTTCAAAATTGGATCGCGTTGAAGAACCATTTATAAAAGCTACCATCATTACAAAAGCCGATTATGTTGGAAATGTAATGAGTTTGTGTATCGAAAAACGTGGTGTTATTACCAATCAAACGTACTTGACAACAGAAAGAGTTGAATTGAATTTCGACATGCCTTTGGCTGAGATTGTATTCGATTTTTATGACCGATTGAAAACGGTTTCTAAAGGTTATGCTTCGTTTGATTATTCGCCAATTGGGATGAAAGAATCTAAATTGGTAAAATTGGATGTCTTATTAAATTCACAATCTGTTGATGCACTTTCAGCTTTAATTCACGAAAGTAATGCCTATAATATTGGTAAAAAAATGTGTGAGAAATTACGTGAATTGATACCAAGACAGCAATTTGATATTCCAATTCAAGCGGCAATTGGAGCAAAAATTATTGCACGTGAAACGATCAAAGCTTTACGTAAAGACGTTACCGCAAAATGTTATGGTGGTGATATTTCTAGAAAAAGAAAATTACTTGAAAAACAGAAAAAAGGTAAAAAGAGAATGCGTTTGGTAGGAAATGTAGAGATTCCACAGGAAGCTTTTATGGCCGTGTTGAAATTGAACGACTAGTTTTTTTAGATAAAAAAATAGAATATAAAAAACCCGATGACTTTTCCATCGGGTTTTTTATTTAAGATTTTAAATAGGTAAGAAATTTTTTATAAATTCGCAACTCACAACTTAACCATTTTATTATGAAAAAAACTTTATTCTTCTTATTGCTCTTTACAAACAGTATACTTAATACAATTCAAGCGCAAACTACAATACCAGTCTACAATAATGCTTTGTTCTATGATGGATATGCAGGAATGGTAAACAACCCAACAGATGCTGGAGTAATAAGATTAAGAAATGATCTTTTTACAACAAAATTATCTACGGCTCAACTTTCATCCATTGGAAGCACTCTTACCTTAAATATTACGATTACCGCAGCATGCGACAACTACGACAGAATAGGAAATATTAATTTGGTATTGGTTCCAAAAGGAAATACATCATATGATACTAACACAGCACAAAAGATTGAAATGGGAAGATTTATCACCCCATTCATGGACAAAAATGCAACACTTAATTCTGTTCCGTATGTTTTTGTAGTTGACAACATTACCAAGATCTTAAAAGATAGCGCAATAAATTCATCTTATGACTTTTGGGTTGAATTTGAAGTTTTTGGAGTTCCCTATGCAGCACAAACTCAAATTGCTGGTTGTACTGGCAGAAATGATGTGTTTTATGGCTCTTTGAACTTTATTACTAATACCAACACAACAATTCCAAACGATACTTTTTTATTGCCTTTAAATTTTAAAAAGAATCTAAATAATTATGAGGCAGGAGCTTCCGATGCCATTGGAACAACTGTCAGAACCATAAACTACACCTTACCGCAAGCCATAAATTCAGCAAAATATTATTTTATCACATCCAATCATGGAGCCAATAGCGGCGGTGAAGAATACAATAGAAGAGTTCATAATATATACCATGATGGTGTTTTAAAATCAACTTATAAACCTGGAGAAAATACCTGTGAACCTTATAGAATCTATAATACGCAACCAAATGGAATTTATGGATCAACCCCGATGACCAATGGGAATTGGCAATCTTTCAGCAACTGGTGTCCCGGAGCAATTATCCCTATAAGAAGTATTTCTTTGGGCAACCTAGCAGCGGGAAGTCATTCTTTTAAAATAACCGTACCAACAGCTGTTTTTACAGGAGCCCAAGGATATTTCCCTGTGTCTTTATATTTACAAGGTCTAAACACTATCCTTGGTGTTAATGAATTCAGCAGTTACAGTTACGATTTGTACCCAAATCCTACTGCAAACTTTATTAATGTTAAATCATCTGAATTGATCAATTCTTACCAATTATTTGATTTTCAAGGAAAAGTACTACTTTCCAAAAACCACAATGATAGCAATTTAAGTATCGATATTTCGAATTATCCAAAAGGCGTTTATTTCTTAAAAATGGATTTTGATAAAGGAACCAACACTGAAAAAATAATAAAAGAATAATTTTACTCCAAACCCGATAGCGAAAGTTATCGGGTTTTTTGTTGGTTCTGTTTTTTTTGGCAAATCTTCCCAAAACTGTATCTTTGAAAGAAAAGCTGCACTCTTTACCATGGATGATTCTCCGAAAAAATTTGACCGTGTTGTCGCTATTCTAATTCAATTGCAATCCAAAAAAATTGTAAAAGCACAGGAACTAGCCGATCGTTTCGATGTAAGTCTACGCACCATTTATCGCGATATTAGAACATTGGAAGCCTCAGGCGTGCCTATTTACAGTGAAGCAGGTGTTGGTTATACTTTAGTGGATGGTTATCGTTTGCCTCCCGTGATGTTTACCCGAGAGGAAGCCGGGAGTTTTATTGCCGCAGAAAAACTCATGCAAAAATTTACAGATACAACCTTGGGCAATCATTATGCTTCAGCGATGTACAAACTCAAATCGGTACTCCGAAGTACGGATAAGGATTGGATTTCGGCTATCGAATCTAAAATACTAATGCAGCCTTCTCAAAAACTATTCAACGAAAAAGCACCTAATGCCTTAAACCTTCTTTTTGAAAGTATTGCCGAAAAAAAACAAGTTACTCTTTTATATCAGGCTTTTGGCGCCGAAGAAAACATTGAAAGAGCTATTGAACCTGTAGGTGTTTTTCATGACAATAACTTTTGGTACGTATTTGGTTACTGTCATTTGCGAAAAGATTACCGCCAATTTAGAACAGACCGAATTCAGGAGATTAAAAAAACTGAAAATCCTTTTACATTAGAACACAACACTTTGGAAACGTATTTAAATGAAGATAAAAACAAAGCCGTCACAAAAGTTCGTATTCTGATGAATAAAAAAGAAGCAAGATATCTTACTTGGGAACGAAAATACCACGGTTTTGTTTCGGAAAAAGACATGGGTGATCAATTGGAAATGACTTTTATGTGTCCCGATATTGAAGAAGGCTTTCCCCGCTGGTACATGATGTTTGGCGATTGTTGTACCATACTAGAACCCGAAAGACTCAAAAAACGTGTATTGGAATTATTACAACTAAACAAAGACAAACTGCTACAAAAACAATAATCCTGAAAACGGGTACGTCATTTTCAGGATTAAGTCTAATTATTTTGAGGCATTAACAACGTTGTAAAAATTGTAGTCCGTGTTTGATGCATCGGTAATACCAATATTTCTTCCAATGGTCACGATTTGCCCTCGATGATATGTTCCATGATTGACTATCTGCATGAGATAATCGCATTTTGGCAATTCGCATTGAAACCAAGGGCTTTCAATTTTAACTTTTTCGGACAGTTCTTCTTCGGATAATGAGTCAATAAGTTTTGCTAATTCAGTTGATCTGTTTACTAATCCTTTCAATATTTCATCTGTTACTAATTCGACATTTTCTCTTGTGTCAAATTCAGGAGTTTCTGCGATTATAGCATACCAATATTCTTCTGTGGCCCAAATATGATTCAGCGTTTTAATGATACTTGAATAACTTGAAGGCAGTTCCTTATGAAGTAATTCGTCTGATTTTGGCGAAAGCCAATTTGCAAATTGCTGATTTACCCAAACATTATAATTCGCATAATTTGTCATTAATTTCTTTAAGCTCATGATGTATTGTTTTTGTTCGAATGAAAAAGAGTTGATTGATTTAGTATGACTGTTCGTTTTTATCTTTTAACTGATTATTGTCTTTCCCAGAAGAAAGGTGGTTCGATACCCAAAGCACGCAAATAAACGTATCCTTGTCCGCGGTGGTGCACTTCGTTATCAATAAAATAAAGAATGTTATGAATGATTGGGAATTCGTATTGCCCGAAAAGATTGAAGGTTTCATTAAAATCTTCCACAGTTAATTTCTCCCAGTTTTCGTTAATTTCCTTGGTTGACTGATCCCATTTTTCCAAATATTGTGCTTTGGTTGTTAGATTGTCTGTTGCTTTTTCGGTAAAAGGCTCACTGATACGATTTACAATTCCATACAAAGCAGGTGAAGCAATAGCTAAAAGTTCGTCAGTCAACTTAGCAAACGTTCGCATTCCGGCGATAGAAAATTCGAAGAAATCTTTTTCAGGAAAAAGCTCAATTGTACGACGGGTTAAAGCACGGTGTCCTTGCCAATGTTTTAATAAATCCTGAGAACTGATGACTTGTGGTACTGATAATGTGTCCATGATATTTGTTGTTTTAATTATTAATACTCCAAAATTAAAAGGGGTTGGTGACAACAGTTTGTCAGTAGTATTTTCCTTTTTTATTTTTTTTTTAAAATAAATTGAAAACAGATGCTGAAGACTCTTATTTAAAAGCGAAAAAAATCTTCGTACCTTTGCCCCTTTATAACAAAAAATTAGTGACTGAAGCGATTGCTTCGTTCCTCGCAATGACTATGATAGAAGATAAAACTCCACAAAGAACAAGTATAGCACAATTGGGCGAATTTGGCCTGATAGACCATTTGACCAAGCATTTTGAAATTACGCAAGAATCGACTTTGAAAGGCATTGGTGACGATGCGGCTGTTTTGGATTTCAAGGATAAAAAAGTCGTGGTTTCAACCGATTTATTAATTGAAGGCGTACATTTCGATTTGGCTTACATGCCATTGAAGCATTTGGGATACAAAGCTGTTGTAGCGAATGTTTCCGACATCTGTGCAATGAATGCCAAAGCAACTCAAATTACAGTTTCGGTAGCGGTATCGAATCGTTTTCCCTTGGAAGCTTTAGAAGAATTATTTGCCGGAATTACATTAGCATCAAAAGAATATAATGTAGATGTGATTGGTGGTGACACAACTTCATCGCAAAAAGGATTGATTATTTCGATTACTGCTATTGGTGAAGCCGATGAAAATGAAATCGTATACCGAAATGGTGCCAAACAAACCGATTTATTAGTGGTTACTGGCGATTTAGGTGCCGCGTATATGGGATTACAGGTATTAGAGCGTGAGAAACAAGTTTTTCAGGTGAATCCGAATTCGCAACCAGATTTAGATGCTTATACCTATTTGATAGAGCGACAATTGAAACCGGAAGCCAGAAAAGACGTTAGAACTTTATTGTATGCTTTGGAAATCAAACCAACATCGATGATTGATATTTCTGATGGATTGTCTTCGGAAATTATGCATTTGTGTAAACAATCGGGTGTGGGTTGTAATTTGTATGAAGATAAATTACCATTAGATCCTCAGTTTATTTCGGTGTGTGAAGAATTTAATATAGACAGTACTACCGTTGCTATTAATGGTGGAGAAGATTACGAATTACTTTTCACTATCGCTATGGATGATTTTGATAAAATTAAAGGAAATCCGAACTTTTCTGTTATTGGTCACATGACTCAGGAAAGTGAAGGAATCCATTTAGTGACCCGAGCGAATACCAGAATTGCTTTGAAAGCGAGAGGTTGGGATGCTTTGGCTGAGGAATAAAAAAACAAAAAAGGAGCTATTGCAGCTCCTTTTTTTTATAATCGTTTTACCAGTTCTTTAATTCTTTCACCAACAAATTCTGATTTCTTATCTGTTACTGCCATCTTAAAATCTTCTCCATCTGCACTCCCAAAATTTACTAATATTGCTCTATATAGTTCAATAAAATGCTTGTCTCTTTTTTTGAACCAAAGCAGTTGCTCTTTTTTTAATTTCTCTTTTTCGTCAGAAGACAGAGTTGACCTCACATTATTGTACACTGTATTTAATAAGGCGTCCATTTGTTTGTAATAATCCTCCAAACAACCTAACATACTCACACCACTCTCAATACAATCTTCTTTAGTTATTTCCAAATCCAGGACTGTGGGTATCGTTTGAGAAAATCCTATAGCACTGCATAAAAACAAAACTAAAAAAACTAGTTTTTTCATCCCGGTAAATTAATATCCTAATTTGACTCTAACTCTATTTAAAACACCATTCGCGACAGTTGTTGCTTTTTTGGCACCTTCTAGCAAAGCTTCTTCCAATTCTGGAAGATTATTCATATAGTAATTATATTTTTCTCTTTCTACCACAAACTTCTCCGTGATTAATTCGAAATACGCTTGTTTAGCATGACCGTAACCAAAATCACGATTCACGTTTTTATATTTTTCAGTCATCGCAACGATTTGTGCTTCGCTCGCCAATAATTTATACAAAGCGAAAATCTTGCACGTGTCTGGATTTTTAGGTTCTTCTAATGGCGTGCTATCGGTTTCAATACCCATAACCTGTTTACGCAAAGCTTTGTCATCCAAAAAGATATTAATAATATTATTTCTAGACTTGCTCATTTTCTGACCGTCAGTTCCTGGAATAAGCATAGTATCCTCCTGCACTTTGGCTTCAGGTAATACAAACGTTTCTCCCATTTGGAAATTAAATCGTGAAGCCACGTCACGCGTGATTTCAACGTGCTGCATTTGATCTTTTCCCACAGGAACGACTTCTGCATCATATAATAAAATATCGGCCGCCATAAGCATCGGATACGTAAACAATCCCGCATTGACATCTTCTAATCGGTCAGCTTTATCTTTAAATGAATGTGCTAATGTTAATCTCTGGAAAGGAAAAAAGCAACTCAAATACCAAGACAATTCTGCCGTTTGAGGCACATCACTTTGGCGATAGAAAATTACTTTATCGGTATTCAAACCACAAGCCAACCAAGCTGCTGCAGTACTGTTTGTATTTTGTCTTAATGTAGTTCCGTCTTTTATTTGAGTAATCGAATGCAAATCGGCAATAAAAAGAAACGATTCGTTTCCTGGTTCGTTTGCCATTTGGATTGCTGGTATGATTGCACCTAATAAATTTCCTAAGTGTGGAGTTCCTGTACTTTGTATTCCAGTAAGAATTTTTGCCATTGTGATTTTAATACTAATTTCAGCAAAGTTAGTTAATAATTAAAAAAATCAACATTGATTCCTTATTTTTGGAACTATGAAATTACTTAAAATACCTTTTTGGATTATTTGGCGGATTTGGTTTTATATAATGGTGCTTTTACCCATCATTATTCTGTTCCCTTTTCTTTTTATTTCACTATTGAAAGAATCGTGGTATCCATATTTTTATAAATTGGCCAGAATATGGGCAAAGTTCATTTTATACGGCATGGGGTTTTATTACACCATAGAAGCCGAAGAAGAAATCATCAAAGGCAAAAGCTATATGTTTATTGCCAACCATACTTCTATGACCGACATTATGTTGATGCTGGCTGTGACTAAAAACCCATGTGTGTTTGTTGGAAAAAAAGAATTGGTTAAGATTCCTTTGTTTGGATTTTTCTTCAAACGTTCTTCTATCATGGTCGACAGAGACAGTCCAAAAAGCCGACTTGCAGTTTACGAAAGAGCTCAAAAACGCATCAGTCAAGGTTTAAGTATTTGCATTTTTCCTGAAGGCAAAGTACCTGATGACGAAAGCATTGTATTGGATGAATTTAAAAGCGGCGCCTTCAATTTGGCCATCGACCACAAATTACCAATCGTTCCAATGGCTTTTGGTGACAATAAAAAACGCTTTTCTTATACTTTTTTTAGTGGAAGCCCAGGAAAAATGAGAGTTAAAATTCTTCCTTTTATTCAAACTGAAAATCTCGTACATCACGATCGCAAAACAATCAGAGATGAAGCACGAAATGTGATTTACAATCAATTGATCGCCTTTGAATCTACCAAATAAAAAAGTGCCCTGGCGAGGCACTTTTCCACATGTTGTATAAAACAACATTACTTAACTAAAAAATATTATTACAAACATTAACTAACTCCAAATTTAAAACTTGAAACTCAACCCAGAGTACAGCCCTATTAGATAGGGCTTGAATCCTCCAGAGTTATCATTGAACGTATTGATCTGATATTTGAATGTTGGCTCAAAATTGGCTTCAAATGATTTCCAAAAACTATATTTGAATCCTAATCCTATATTGGTACTAAAGTGAACTTTATTCAAGTTATTTGCTTCTCCAAGAACAGTTGTTAATCCAGAAGAAACTACCGAAACCTGATTGTCATTTAAAAACAAGGTACTCACCCCTGTAATAAACTGAATCCCAAATTTTTTATCTAATAATTTATAAGAAACCTCAACAGGAACCTCAACATAACCCATACGTTGACTTAGGTATCCAGTTTCTTTGTTTTGTATAGCCAATTCTTGTGAAGAGGCATTTTTTCTATCTTCAATAACTATTGATTGTGCATCAGGTCTTAAATCGATTGTTGTAATTGCATTATGCCCGCTTAATCCTTTTGAATTCAAATCAGCATAAAAAGCAATATCATTGGTGTTGTAGCCTAAATCAAATTGATTGATTCCAGTTCTCAACGAAACTTTAGAACTTAAAGCATAATCTACCCCTAAACCGATACTCATTTTATTTTCGAATTTTTTAGAGTTATCCGCAAATTGTGCATCAATAGGAGAACCTTCTGGAGAATTCATATAAAGTGGCGCAACATTGGGTTTGATTTTCCATTTTGGAGTGCTTTCTACCAATACTTTTTCTTCTTTTTTCTGAAGTTCTTTTTCTTTTAGAATTTTTTCCAGTGGATTTTCTTCTGCCGCAACTGCAACGGAATCCTTAGCAATTACTGCCAAAGGATTCACACTTTGATTTGTTGCACTTGCAATAGAACTTTTCTGATTGATGTTGTCAGAAGAGTTCTCAATCGGATTTGTATTCTCGGTTAAATTGACTACTGATTTAGCATCCGAAGCATTAGTATTTTGTGCCACAGATTGCGTTTCTTTATTTGAATTATCAAAAGAAGTATTCTCTTTACTTAAATTATCACCCTTAAGTGACGCTTTCTGATTTACAGTTTGGTTGTTTTGAGCAACTGACTGCGATTGTGTTTCTTCATTTGAATTGTCAAAAGAAGTACTCTCTTTACTTAAATTACCATTCTTAAGTGAAGCTTTCTGATTTACAGTTTGGTTGTTTTGAGCAACTGACTGCGATTGTGTTTCTTCATTTGAATTGTCAAAAGAAGTACTCTCTTTACTTAAATTACCATTCTTAAGTGAAGCTTTCTGATTTACAGTTTGGTTGTTTTGAACAACAGACTGCGATTGTGTTTCGTTATAAGAAGGAGAAATTCCAGCAACTTTTTCATCCTCGGAAAGAAGTGATTTAGTGCTGTTTGATTTTTTATGCTTATTGGTATGAACGGCTACTTGATTCGTTATATTAGATTGAAACGATTGGACAACTCTATTCGATTTTGCTTTTTTATTTTCAACTACTGAGTAGTTTGAATTTGATTGATTTGATTTTGAGTTTTGATTACTAACATTATTGTCTTCATTCACAACTACTACATTGTTTTGATTTGGTTTTGTTGAAATGGCATTGTTAGTTGGAACTATCGAGCTGTTCTTTTGAAGCTCTTTTACTGAAGTATTTTGTAGGTTCTCTTTTTGAAGAAGTTCTTTTTCCGAGGATTCAGAAGAAACAACTTTTTCAGCATTATTTTCTGTCGAATTAGGATGTCCACCATTTGTATAAGTGTCAATGGCAAAATAACCCAATACTAAAGAAGCTGCAATCCCTGAAGCTTTAAACCAAAAAGGAATGACACGTCTTTTATTTTCTTTCTTCTCTAATTTTGAGGCAATATTTTCCCATGCTTGAGGGGCTGGAGCCACTTCAAAATCTTTGAATTTTTCTTGGAACAATCGTTCTATATTTTTTCTTTCGCTCATTTTACAGAAGGTACTATTTTATCTTGTAATGCGTCAATCTTCTCTTTCAATATCATTTTGGCTCGAGCCAAATTAGATTTACTGGTGCCTATCGAAATACCTAACATTTCCGCAATTTCTTTGTGTGAATAATCGTCTAGAACATATAAATTAAACACAAGTCTATAGCGATCCGGTAATTCTTGAATCATTTTTAACAAAACATCCAAACTTATATTCTCATCATCAATTTCTACCGAAGCTTCGTCTACAACATCATTGACCAACTCTAGAAATGTTGTCTTTCGGTATTGTTGTAAAACGTGATTAACCATAATCCGCTTTGCCCAACCATCAAATGAACCTGTAAAATTATACTGGTCAATCTTATCAAAGATAATTAAAAAACCATCTTGAAGGTTATCTTGCGCTTCTGCATAATTCCTTGAATACTTCAAACATACAGAAAACAACTTAGCAGCATACAACTGGTATAATTGTTCTTGTGATTTGGTATTTCTTTCTAGACATCCTTGTATGAGCGCTGATAAAGCCAAATTAAATCAATTACTTATGGTACAACTGGAATTTCAACTTCTTGGTAAACATCAACTCCATTTTCATCTTTCCCTTTCCAAAGTTTAAAAATATAACTGGTTTGATTTGTTGGTTTGAAATTTAAAATCTCTGTAATTGGCACATGATTTGTTTCGGTGCAATTGTTTTGTTCAACAACCATCGTTTCAATAGCTAGAGTCCTAACATTTAAGTTTTGATTGTAATAAAACCCATTAAAAATATGACAGGTAGTTGGTCTTATATACTGAATATGCAATTCATAAAGACTATCTCTTTTAAACTCAGCAGGTAAGTCTGCACTATCAACAGGAAGCAATTCCACATGGAATTTAGTACCATCATCGGCATTCAATTCGCACCCGGCAAAAGCTAGCGCGACACCTAAAAGTAACAAAATCTTTTTCATAAAATTATCATTTATATTTTGTAGATGCGTAAACATTAAAAAGGTTGCGTCAAAAAATAAAAAAACCCAAAATAAATTTTGGGCTTCTTAAATTATGCGTTTGATTCCTTAATAAACTGTTTGATTTTAATTTCTAATTCGTCAGCTAATTCTGGATTATCTTTTATTAAAGCTTTTACAGCATCACGTCCCTGACCTAATTTTGTATCACCATAACTGAACCAAGATCCTGCTTTTTTGATGATTTCAAATTCTACTGCAAGGTCTAATATTTCTCCTGTTTTAGAAATTCCTTCTCCATACATAATATCGAATTCGGCAGTTCTAAAAGGTGGAGCTACTTTATTTTTAACGACTTTTACTTTGGTTCTGTTACCTAAAACATTATCTCCGTCTTTAATTTGTGTTGCACGACGAATATCTAAACGTACCGAAGCGTAAAACTTTAAAGCATTTCCTCCAGTTGTGGTTTCAGGATTTCCAAACATCACTCCAATTTTCTCTCTTAATTGGTTAATAAAGAAAACGGTACAATTTGTTTTGCTAATAGTTCCTGTTAATTTACGAAGTGCTTGCGACATCAATCGAGCGTGAAGACCCATTTTAGAATCCCCCATTTCACCTTCAATTTCACTTTTTGGTGTCAATGCAGCAACCGAGTCAATGACTACAATATCTATAGCTCCTGAACGGATAAGATTTTCGGCAATTTCTAATGCTTGCTCCCCATTGTCTGGTTGTGAAATAATCAAATTGTCGATATCAACCCCTAATTTTTGAGCATAAAAACGATCAAAAGCGTGTTCTGCATCAATAAATGCTGCAATTCCACCTGCTTTTTGTGCTTCAGCAATAGCGTGTAACGTTAACGTTGTTTTACCTGATGATTCTGGTCCATAAATTTCAATGACACGACCACGAGGATAACCGTTTACCCCTAATGCTAAATCAAGACCCAATGACCCAGAAGAAATAGTTTCTACTTCTTCAACAGCTTTGTCTCCCATTTTCATTACGGTTCCTTTTCCGTAAGTTTTGTCTAATTTGTCTAATGTAAGTTGTAAGGCTTTTAATTTGGCTTCTTTTTCTGCGCTCATTTTATATGGATTTTATATCAAATTATTTTTAGTAAAAATAAGTTTTTTTTATCATTACAGGATAACAAGTTTTCAACAAAAAAGAAAATCCCTCTAAACAGAGGGATTTCATTTATACAATTTTAAAAAATTTAGAAAATAATTTTTCTGGTCACTACAAGACCATCTTCTAAAGTTACTTTTACAATCAATGTTTGGTTGTTTTTCATGATCGAAGTCACTATAGATTGACTGGCATTTACTTTTTCATTGGTAGCTAAAACCTGCCCCAAAACATTATAAACAATATACTTTTTAATGTTTTCTACTTTGGAATCCATTTTAATTTCATTGTTTGATGGGTAAATGAATACGCCATTTTCAATGTTAGAAGGATCTTGAGTCTGTAAGGACGGATCAGCATAACGCAACACGAAACGATCATTAAACACTCCTGCTTCAGAAGAAAAACTATATGGAGCATTTTTTAAATCATGAATTACATGTAAGGTTTTATCTTCTAGATAAACATGCTGTTCTCCTGCAAACACCCCATCCAAATGATCAATACTTAACGTTAATGCTCCCAGAATATTAACTTTAAAACCTAATGGAACAACATCCTGATCCGAAAAAGGTAGTGCTTTGGCTTGTATTGTATACGATTCATTATTGATCAAACTATACAACACAAACTGATCGGCACCGTAATACAATCCGTCATACCCAGGATTATAATCGTTTGTTGCTCCTTCAATATAACCAACTAATGCTTGGCTAAAATTGGAATTATTTTGAGTCGTCAAATTAAGCCATATTCTATTTCTTTCTACAACACCTTCTTCTGCTTTGGATGCATTACTGGTTTTATAGAAATTAGTATTATTAGTTCCAAGTCTCATAGTATTTCTGAAATCTACATTCCCAGCAGCGACAGTGTGAATAAAAAATCCTTGTCCGGCTGCCATATATTGAGTTGGCGCAGTGGTATTACCGGTTCCAGTTGAAACCGCAGTACCTCCAGAAAGGTTATACGTTGCATAATCTGTTGCTGTATAATTATTCGCACTTATAGCATGATTGTGCGTCCAAAGATACAGTGTTCCTGAAATCGTTTTATTGATAGTTCCAGTTCCTATAACGTTGGCATTAATAAATGCATTAGCGTCTAAAGTCGATGGATATGGATTCCCTAACAATCGATTGGCAATAGGCGGTCCTAAAATTACAGCTACAGTAACATTTCCATTATTGGGAACTCCAACAAATTGATGAGCCAAAACAGTCGGCACACTAGGACTTAATCCTTGAGGTGCTCGAATGGCATATCCAATTCCTTTTGTAAAAGTAACTACGTTGGGATTAGGATATGCCCACGCATTATTATAGGTAAGGAATTTATCCGGAAGTGTGCTAGGTGAAAAATTAAATAAGGTTTGGGATCCTGTTGTTGGTGAAGACCAAAAAGTATAATCAAAGGAAACAATAGGAGTCGAATTTCTGGTATAAGTAATATTCCCAGAGTTTGCCACACTATTAACCTGAATCAAACTTGCATTATTATTAAAATTCAATGACCCTCCAGATACATTTACAGCATCGGTTACGGTTAGTGTATGTCCGGCATTGAATACAACATTACCTGAATTCACAGTACAACTACATCCTGATAAATTTCCTGGTGAAGAATAATTGCCATTAAAGACCAGGTTTTTAGCTATCGAAGGCGCAACACTCCATGACACTCCATTCCAAATTGCCGAAGCAGATACTATGACAACACTACCCGATGCCACTGAAGTACAAGTGCCATTAGAAACTGTAAAAGTGTAAGTCCCAGCTGCAAGTCCAGAAATAGTTGTAGTGGTTCCTGTTCCGGTAGTTGTTGCGCTGGATGTACCACTTCTTGTTAGCGTCCATGTACCACTGGCAGGTAATCCGCTTAAGTCTACACTTCCTGTTGCTAATGCACATGTAGGTTGTGTAATAGTTCCGACAACTGGCGCTGATGGCAATGGATTTACAGTAGCTACTACTGATGTTCTTGGTGTGGTAAATCCACTTGAATTATAATACGCCTCTACATAATAAGTTGTTGTTGAAGCAATAACCGGAGTCACATAAGGATTTGCGCTTGAAAAAGAAACCCCCCCACTAGGAACAGTATACCATTTAATGGCCGCACCACTCGCTGGAATGGGTATTGCCGTTAAAGTAAAACTTCCTGAACCACAAACGGCAGTTGGTGAAACCTTAGCTGTAACAATATTATATCCTCCTTGATCTAACAATTGTTCAAAGCTATAATCGGCTCCTGGACCATTACCGTTGCAACTTGCTAATAAATCGGTTCCAATATAAATTCTTTCTGAAGCATTACAAGAACCTCCAATAAGACCAGCACCTGGCATAAAAATAAGAGAAGAACCAGTAGCAAGTGTCAAATAGCTGTTTCCAGGTGAAAAATCTAAAGAAGCTGCATTTCTAACAATCAGTTGTATGGGACCCAGACAGGTTAAGTTTAATGAAGCGTCCATGTTAAGTACCATAGCGGCTGATCCATCCCCTATGTATACAATTCCTCCGCACCCACTTAATGGAGCGACTCCGCAAGTTAAAGCACTTGAATTTATTGATGATGTAATGGAACATTGTGCAACTAGATTTTCGGAAAAACCTATTGACAACAATAGCGAAAATAATAGTAATTTTGATCTCATAATATCTTGTTTTTAAGTGAATTTTTCAATTAAAAAAAAATACAATCGATCTTTGGGAAGTGAAGAACGTAAAAATAAAAACACGTAATAAAACGTGATTATCTTTTTTGGAAATTATTAATTTCGCGGTATCTGATTCAAAAATACAATATTAAATCAAAAAAATATTATGCTGTGACGAATTCTAGTTCAAGTGCAATGTTTTGACGTTAACCAGCAATTATTTAAAACAAAAACCCGTTCGATGTGAACGGGTTTTTTGTTTCTGATCTAAAAATTTAGAACATAATTTTTCTGGTTATTACATAACCATTTTCTAAAGTTACTTTTACAATCAAAGCTTGGTTGTTCTTCAAAATAGAAGTTACCACTGATTGGTTCGCATTTAATTTGTCTTTGGTTGCTAGAACCTGACCTAGGACATTGTAAACAACATAACCTTTAATATTCTCTTCTTTTGAACCAATTTTTATTTCATTGTTTGACGGATAAACTGCTACACCATTTTCAATACTAGAAAAATCTTGAGTCTGTAAAGCCTGATCTCCGTAACGCAATACAAAACGATCATTTATGATTCCTTGATTTGTGGTAAACATATATGGAGCAACCGTAATATCATTGATAGTATTCATCAGTTTATCTTCAATATATATTTTTTGTGACGTTGTTTTAAACAATCCGTCAACAGCAGCGATAGCAATAGTATACGTTCCATTTGTAGGTACTTTAATTCCCATTGGTACAATATCATTAGCATCGAATGGCAAACTTCTCCCTTGAATAGTCATCGGATCATTACTGATAAGTGAATAGAAATTTTGATTGTTTTTATAATCTGCGAAAGCATCAAACAATCTGTCTCTTCCAGCAGTTGCGCCTTCAACATAAGCAACCAAAGTTCTTGTTGTTTCTCCTGTAGCAGAAACCAAATCCATCCAAATTCTATGGTGCTCCAAATCTGTATCTAAATTCTGAGAATCATTTTGAAGATTTGAAGATTTATAAAACTGACTGTTTGAGAACGCTGTATTTCGCATCGCATTATTAAATGTAACCGAACTTGTAGTGGCTGCACCTGGGTTCATCAATACAAAAAATCCTTGTCCTGCTCCAATTACACTCAATACACCAGGACCACTTGTGGCTCCAGCTCCATTAACAGCAATATAATCTGAGGCTGTATAATTAGAAGTGAAATTACCATAATACGGATTTGAAGTGCCTGCATTTGGCAATGTACCATGTGTCCAAAGTCTCACAAATCCATCAATCTCTGAATTGGCAGCTAAGAAAGCACCAATTCCTATCGCTGAAGGATATGGATTTCCTAGTAAGTTCCAATTATCATCTGTTGTTGTTCTTAAAACGCCGTTTGGACCATTACTTCCTGCTCCTAAATCACTTCCGCGACTTATGGCTGGTGTTACTACACCATTATTAGGTACTCCTGTAAAATTAGCAGTATATGGTGTTGTACTAGAATTACTATATCCGTTAGGGGCTCTCACAATATATCCTTCACCTAAATTCATATTTCCTAATCCACTCTCCCAATATCCTTGTCCTCCATTTGAATTGACAACTGTTGGGTTCCATTTCCAAATTGCATTAGATGGTGTACTTGGTGAAACATTCGCTACAGCAAAACCTGCTACTGGTGATGACCAATACACATAATCCTGTAGTTTAACGTTCGTCGTACGGTGCATCACGATGTTCCCTGTATTTACGCCTGTATCATTAACTTGAACTAACGATCCATTATTTTGAATATCTAAAGTTCCACCAACCGTTACGGTTACATTATTTTGAACATTAAGATACATTCCATCTGTAATGGTGGCCGTAAATCCTGTATTAACAAACAAACTATTTGCATCAATATTTCCATTCGTTGTTGTATTATAGTTTCCGTTAATTACACCAACTGTATTTAATGTTGGCACTCCATTTGACCAAGCTGAACCATTCCAAACTGTCGCACAAAATACTTCCAGATCATCAAATCTCCATGGTGAGGTAGTCGCTGACGTTTTAACGAAGCGAATCCAAACATTAGGATAAATAGTATAAGCCGACAAATCAACAACATATTGGTTGTAAGAAGCTGAAGGTACATTCGAATGATCATATGTTGCAATAGCTGCAAAACCTGTTGTTTGTGATGTTGTTGAAATTTCAACTGTAAGTGTTTTTGCCGAAGCATTCCCAGATCTTCCTAAGTAAAAACGAAGTTGCGTCGGATTGGTAACCATACTTGTAGTCAAAGATCCATTGTTTGAAGCAAATGTTGCTGCAGCAGGTCCTGTATTATAATCTCCTACGGTAGTACTTCTCGTAACGCTAGTTGCTAACCATCCTGCTGGAGGAAAAGTAACTGAGGTGAAACTATCATTTAAACATGGAGGAACGGTAACCACTTGATTTTGATTTACATCCACAGCTGCCGCATAATTCCCATTTCCTGTTTGAGAGGCTGTAATAATTGCTGTTCCAACACCTACAATTGTTACTGTGTTTCCAGCAACTGTTGCAACTGCTGGGTTTGAGCTCACATATGTAACAGTCAAACCTGAACTGGCTGTTGCGGTAAGGTTAAAATTGGCCGCTCCTGTATATTGATTAACTAGTGGATTAAAAGTAATGGTTTGAGAAGCCTGAGTAATATCGGCAGCTAAACCTGTTGGCTGTGTCAGACTATAATTGCTTGAATCTGCACCAGAAATCGTACTTGTTGAGGTAACTGCAATAGCCGTTCCTGCATTTGCAGTAGCGAATGTTCCTGATGGCGTAATATTAACAACATCCGGAGCAATAACACCTACTAATGTAGCGCCAGTGATCGTAGCCACAGTCGTTCCATTGTATACTTTATTATTGGCAACAGCACCTGAAACCGTTAATGGTTTTGCAGTGATATTAGCTGTGAATCCTGTAGGTTGGCTTACTGTATAATTAGCAGCTTGTGCTCCAGAAAGTGTGTATCCAGAAACTGTAACTGGTTTTGCCACTCCTACAATCACTGTAGCGAAAGTAGGCAATGGTGTTCCCGAAACGGTCACATCATCTGAGCCAACAATACCTACCAAAGTAGCTGTTCCTGATAAAGTAGCAGTAAGTGTTCTATCATACACCTTGTTATCAGCTGTTAATCCTGTTATTGTTAAGTTTTTGGCAGTAATGGTCAATACTAATGTTTTCGTATCAGTAGTTCCATTCGTTGCCGATATATCGATATTATACGTACCAACACCCACTGTAGGTGTTCCAGATATAATTCCAGTATTTGTATCTACCGTTAATCCTGCTGGCAATCCTACTGCATTATAGCTTGTTGGAGAACCAGAAGCAGTAATGGTATAAGAATAAGCACTCCCATAAACTGACGAAGAGGTTAAACTACTTGTAACAACTACTGCTGATGCTGTAGTAGTACAATTTGTTGAAGGAATAACGCCTCCAGTATAGTAATTAATTGCTTGTGGTACACTCAAATAATCATCCCAAGGAATTAATGTAAAATAATAATTTGTTCCCGGTGTAAGTCCTGTTACCGAAAAAGTAGTGTCAGTTCCTAGCAATGAAGTACTTCCAGCAACCGTTGCATCTCCAAAAACAGTTCCAGGTGTGTGATAAGCACCATCTGTTGGAACTCCTGTTGGAACTGAACCAATTTTTTGTAATATTATGTAAGCCCTACCATTGGTAATGGTATTGGCAGCCGAAAAAGTAAGATCTATTTGAGTACTTGAAACAGTATTACAAGTAAAACTTGCTGCATGTGCTGTTGGCTCTAAACTCAAAGTGTAAAAAGTTGTACTAACTGGAGATGCTGTATTATAACAATTTGTTGCACTGTTATACTCGTATGCTGTAACCGTATATTGTGTACCAGGTGTTAAACCAGTTATTGGTCCCACAGTAGTTCCTGCAGCACTAAAAATCACTCTGTTATTTGCATCTATTTGTCCGGCTAAAGCCCAAGCCAAGTTCGCTGTATAAGGTGTGCCACTTGAAGGTAAAGTATTTGCTGATGCTGTAGGACGAACCACAATCATAGTTCCAGTACCGTTCCCAGCTGTCCAGTTTACATTACAACCATCAGTAGTTATTATGTTTGTTGAGATTGCTGAAGCTTGTGTTGATGGTGGTGTACAAGCTGTAGACAACCATTGTGCGTATAAAGTTGTATTTGCAGCAATGTTAAAAGTGTTTCCTGCCACATAAGATGTACCTGAACCATTCGCTAAAGTATTCCACCCATTAAATGAATAACCTGTTTTCGTCAAACTATTTACATTGCCAAGAACCGTAACCGTTGCACCTGAGTTGTATGGACTACTAGCATCAACCGGAACAGTTCCTCCATCATTGGTATTACCGTTGTAAGTCACTGAATAGGTTATTGGAATAGCATTATAAATCTTAACGTCATCCACAAAAACATTTGCAACATTAGCCGTACTGCTAATCCCAATAAAAGTAGTAGAGTTAATGGCTGTATTATTAGGCAATGCAGCCTTAGGCAAATCATCCCCCACCAAAGTTCCATTTATAAAGAGATCAAAAGTATTTATTGCAACCGTATTAACAGTAACCCCATAGTTATAATTGATTGTACCAGTTGCCTTATTGTTAGCAAAAATTTCAACAGTATAAACTGTTCCTTGATTCAATGAAGTCGTTGTTAACCCTGTTGTGTTCCATGCAGCACCATTTCTGTTCAGTATTGAAACTACTCCTGCACCATAAGTAAAACGCAATCCTGTAAAAACCTGAGCTCCAGCAAAGTCATTAGCATCAGAATACATTGCACCATTTCCTTGATAAAATGACCAAATTCCCGACGCAGCAGTTGTTCCTGCAGAAGCATCTCCGAAAAGCACTTTAAAAGAGGTATAAAATTCTGTTCCAGAGGTATAACCAACAGCTGGAGAGAATTTCGATACTGATGTACTAGTTGAAGATACTGCTCTAACATAAGCTCCAGTAGTCCCCAAAGGATTAGATGCTGTTACTAGATTTATTGGTGCATTAGGAACAGTAACTCCTCCTCTTGCCCAAGTTGTCCCAGATGTTGGATTGGGAATAAATGCTGTACTCCCTGTACCTGAAGTATGAGAACCTGTGCCTGCTCCAAAATTTTGAACAGAGGTCTGACCCCAGCTCATCACACTAAACAACAGTGAAAAAATAAGTAATTTAATCTTCATAAAATTCGGTTTTATTTATATCCCCCTCATGAATTTCAATGACTTAAAATTTAAAAAGGGACGCAAATATATGGGAAAGTTATATCAAACGTTAAAATTTAACTAAAATAATTGTTATCTTATCGTTAATATTAGTCTTTGGTCGATTTTATTTTTAATATCTATATGGAATTTCTTACGTGTGGTTAAAAGGAAACCTGATTCTAAATAAATCAGCATACTATATTTCTTATCAAATTCAGAATTTTAGGCTAATTGTCGTATTTTTGTTTTGTCAGTTTATCCCGATATTTAGGATGTTGAAGATTATTTCCCAAAAATTCTTATGCAAAAAAATACTTTTACCGTGGCGGAAGCCGTACAAAAATTAGAGTACTATTGCAGTTATCAGGAACGATGTCATCATGAGGTGGAGGAGAAATTGAAAACCCTAAGAATGACCTCTTCAGAAATCGATGAAATCATCGTGCATCTAATCAACAACGATTTCCTGAATGAAGAGCGTTTCGCCTGTAGTTTTGCTCGTGGAAAACATAACATCAAACATTGGGGCAAAATCAGAATCGTAAACGAGTTGAAATTTCGAAGCATTTCCAAATACAATATCGACAAAGCACTGCAGGAAATTCCACCAACTGTTTACCTCGAAAAATTCCATTGGCTGGCCGAAAGAAATTGGGAATCCATAAAAGAAACCAATCTGACTAAAAAGAAGAAAAAGTTTTGCGATTTTCTACTTCGAAAGGGTTGGGAAAGTAATTTGGTTTTTGAAAAAATGAAAGAGCTAAGCAATCCCTCTGACTAAAAATACAATAGCAATAAAAATGGTATTCTGCATTTAACTACAAAAATTAAGATGGCACAATAAACATATACATCCTTTATTGACTACATCAACAACCTGACATTCGATTATGTTGAAACCTATTCTTTGCAACGGGGAACTGAATAATTTTCAACTATAATAGGATTTATTTAATAACCTTGATAGTTATTTAGGACGGGTCAAATTCTGCTTTACTAGGAGGTTATAGCGTACTTACTCCATAGATGCGCCGTACATACGCCGTACATTAGTCATGGATGAGTCATGGATGCCATACTAAAAAATAAGTCTTCTTAGTTTCTTAAAAAGTTTAAAGTTTGCTGCTTAAAAGTACACTCACCGCATTACCACCAAAACCAACAGCGTTTATCAATACCTTTCTAATGGCTTTTCGTTCTTGCTGCTCAGCTGCAAAAGGTACCTTGATAAACTTTTGATGTTGCAGCATCATAACAGCCAATTCAATACTTAATATTCCTGAAGAACCAAAAGTATGGCCTATTTTCCATTTGTTGGTCGTTAACATCGGAAGCTCAGTGCCGAATACTTTTTGTATCGCTTTGTATTCTGACAAATCCCCTTTTATGGTTCCTGGAGCGTGCATTACAATGACATCCACTTCAGATAAAGGAGTATTTTCCAAAGCCATCTTCATCGATTTCTGAAAGCATTCCGCTTCCGTAGAAATAGAAATATTGTGCTCTAAAATATCAGTAGCATAACCAATGCCTTCAATATAAGCCAAAGCATTTTCTTTTTCTCCCATTTCCAAACAAGCCATAGCCGCACCTTCTCCCAATATCATAGCGTTTTGTTTTTTCTCCAAATCGAAAGAACGACATTCAGGGCTTTTGGCATAAATCTTCAAAGCCTGCATTTGAGCAATCGTAAAAGCTGTCAAAGGCGCTTCACTTCCACCCACTAAGAACTTATCTACCATTCCGGCACGAAGCCAGGCGATTCCATTTAAGATGGCATGTAATGCTGTCGAACAAGTTATGGAATGGGAAACTTCTGGTCCTACTGCTTTCAAATCATGGGCAATCCAAGAGGAAATATTCCCTAATGTGGTAGTAGGCGAAGCCAATGTGGCGGTTTTTCCGGTTTGAACAAATTCCTGATGGTGTTTCTCAAACAATTCGGTGGCACCACGCGAAGAACCCACATTGATCCCGAAAACAGCATCCTCCGACCAACCTGCCTTTTTTATGGCTTCCCTTGAAGCTAAAATACCATACAGAACAGAATTGTCTAATGCTTTATATTTGGTTTCAGAAGTGCGCAACTGCGCCACCATTTCCTGCAACTCATTCGGAATTGTGGCAACCGGAACAGTTTGATTGCCTATTTGTTTTTCCGTAATCCTCGACGTTTCTTTCAGGTATTCGGCCCAAATCAATTCAGGTTTATTTCCTAAAGAAGAGAACGACGACAAGGCAGTAATGGCGATTGGTTTCAAAGTCTTTTTTTATTTAGTACAAAGGTCGCAAAGTTTTCCAAATAGTTTGCTTTTTTAGCAAACAGATGGAACAGATTTTGTGAGTTTTCAGCATATTCTAGCCCCGATAGTAGTGAAAATCCTTTTTATTTTTGTCATTGCGAGGAAGTATGACGAAGCAATCTAAAATAAAAAGATTGTAACGAATAGCGGGAATAGCTCCAAAACTAAACGATAGTCAAAGCTTCTTCTATAGTTTGGTATACTTTTTCCAACTGCGTATTTGAAATCACATACGGCGGCAAAACATAAACTATATTGCCAACAGGGCGCAAAATGATGCCTTTGTCGATGAAGAAATTATACAGTTTGTTGCGTAAATTACCATAATAACTTGCTGCCGATTCCGTCTTAATTTCGAGCGCAAAAATAACGCCGAGTACACGAGTGGTTTTTATTTTTGGATGGTTTTTAATTTTGTACTGAAAGGCCAAATGTTGTTGATTGATTCTTTGAATATTCTCTTGCATTTCTTCCGATTCCAACAATTGCATACTGGCCAAAGCGGCCGCACAACCTGTTGGATTCGCCGTAAATGTATGTCCGTGGAACAAAGCTTTATTGATATCATCATCATAAAATCCATCGAAAATCTGTTGTGTAAAAGTGGTAATCGCCATTGGAATGGTTCCGCCTGTTAACGCTTTCGACAAGCACATCATATCGGGTTGTGTTTGCAAATAATCGCAAGCAAAGTTTTTTCCTGTTTTTCCAAAACCGGTCATGACTTCATCGGCAATGGTAAAAACCTGGTGTTCCTTACACATGGTAATCAACACATCCAATGCTGCTGCTTCATACATGACCATGCCTGCAGCACCTTGTACTAAAGGCTCAAAAACAAATCCAGCAAACTCATTAGTGTTCATGCATTTTTCCAGCGCCTCATAACTGGTTTTCTCATTCCCTTTTGTGGGAACAGGAATACGTATAACTTCGATTAAAGAACCCTGGAAAGCTTCCGTAAAAAAGGAAATGCCACTGGCAGCCATGGCGGCAAAAGTATCTCCATGAAAAGCATTTTCGAAGGCTATTATCTTAGTTCGTTTTTCTCCTTTGTTGTAAAAATATTGTAGCGCTACTTTAATCGCAATTTCTACAGCAGTTGACCCATTATCGGAAAAAAACAATTTCTTTTGGTTGTTGGGCAAAATGGTCATTAATTTCTCCGCCACTTGCACCGCCGGCTCGTGTGTGAAACCACCAAACAAAACATGTTCTAAAGTCATGAGTTGTTTGTAAATGGCGTCTGCGATAAAAGTGTTGGAATGTCCATACGGATTCACCCACCAAGAAGCAATCGCATCGATGTATTCTTTACCGTTTTCGTCCCAAAGCAAGGCTGCTTTCCCTTTCGTAATAGCAATGTGAGGTTGGGCAGTTTTATGTTGTGTATAGGGATGCCAATTGTACTGGATGTCTCTTTCGGATAAATTCATTTTTTCTTAGATAAAAGAAGAAAGAGACAAGAGGAAAGATTAATCCTTACGGAAATCTTGATTCTTGATTCTTGCTTCTTGATTCTTCTTATAAACTCAATAGATTGTCTCTAAATTTATCGGCGTAATATTGTATTACATTGGAATCAAAGTACGGTTCTTCTTCAATTCTTCCAATTAATTTGAGTCCTGTTTTCTTTAAAATAATAGCTTCTGAAGATGCATTTTCATCACCGGAAAAAATAATCCCAGCCACCGTCAGTTTTCTGTTTTGTAATGCTTCAACTGTAAGTAACGTATGGTTGATGCTTCCCAAATAATGTCTGGAAACCACAATAATTTTGTAGTCTTTTTGAATCAAATCAATAACCGAATCGGTATCATTTAACGGAACAAGAATACCTCCAGCGCCTTCAATGACCAAATTGTTTTTAGTAGCAGGTTCTTTTATTTTTTTAAGATCCAAAGCAATTCCATCTAAGGCTGCAGCCAAATGTGGACTCGCTGGTGTATTCAATTGATAGCTGTTTTCGTGCACTACCGTTTTGTCATTCGAAATGTAATTCTTAATTTTATGACTGTCCGAGTATTCTAAATCTCCCGCTTGTATGGGTTTCCAATAATCGGCCTCTAGCGCTTCTGTGATGATGGCAGATGCAATAGTTTTGCCTACATCAGTTGATATTCCCGTAATAAATAGTTTTGTTGTTTTCACGCAGATTTTGGCAGGGGCGCCTATTTTAATTATTTATATCAAATTCGAAATGACAAGAATCACATTTGTATTTGTGCTTGGCATGAAAGGGTAATAGCGCAATAAGCATTGTAAAAATAAACGACAAAAACGATTTGACATCAGTAATTGAAGTGACCATATCAACCTGTTTTTCACCACATCTTGGACATTGAATTAACTCATTGTTTGCATCTAATGAATATTGGCTAATTCCTGAAAGAATGTGTGTGGCTTTCAGAAGGTCTTTATTCATTACAAACAATTTCACACCGCCTACCGCATTACTATAGATTGGATTAGAATCTACCGTATTGTTGTCGCGCATAAAAACTTCAATGCCTTCTGATTCTAATTTTCCTTTGAAAATAACAGCTTCAGAAGAATATTGAAAAGTGGCTATTTTTTGAAAAGTGGTTTCGTCCATAATATTAAAAAACAAAGTTACTCAACAATTGCAATACTTTAGAGATTTCTTCTTTAGAATTATAACTGTGGAGGCAAATTCGAAGTCTTTCTTGTCCTTCTGGAACTGTTGGTGATAAAATAGCTTTGACATCAAACCCTTTTACCTGCATTTGTTGTGCTATCGATTTGACCTTTTCATTTCCAGGAATGATAGCCGATTGTATGGAAGATTTACTTCTGACGAATATCGGTTTCAATCCCAATAAATTCTTCTCTTGATTGAAGTGAATAATGTTTTCGCGAAGCTGATTTATATTTTGCCCTTCGGTTTCTAAACTTTGGTATGCCACTAAAATGGTCGCTATCGAATGTGGCGGAAGTCCAGTTGTATAGACAAAACTTCGGGCAAAATTGACCAAATAGTCTTTCAATTCCTGACTTCCTAAAATAGCAGCACCGTGACAACCCAATCCTTTTCCAAAAGTCATGATTCGGGCAAAAATTTGACTCTGAAGTCCCAAACTCTGAATTAATCCTTCTCCTTTGTCACCAAAAACACCTAAAGCATGGGCTTCATCAACCACCAGAAGGGTATTGTATTTTTGTGTCAATTCGGTCATTCTTTCCAAATCCGGGCAATCGCCATCCATAGAAAAAATGCTTTCTGTAACAATATAAATTTCGCTTTCTTCCGATTTAAATTTTTGAATCAAATGCTCTAAATCCTCCAAATCGTTATGCTCAAACTTATAAGATTTTGCGTTCGATAATTGAATGCCATCGCGAATGGAAGCATGACACAACGTATCGTATAGAATCACATCGCTTCGCTGTGGAACAGAACTAAAAAATCCAACATTCGCATCGTAACCGGAGTTAAACAATAGGGCTGATTCAGTTTGATGAAAATTAGAAATAAAAGATTCAGTTTCCGGATATAATGTATGATTTCCGGAAAGTAAACGCGAACCGGTAGCACCGTTAGTTTTGATATTCCTATCAAGTAAGAGTTGGTGTGTTTTTTGGAAAATAGTTTCAGAATGCGAAAATCCCAAATAATCATTAGACGCAAAATCGATAAGATCTTTGGAAGACGGTAAAGTACGCAAGGCATTGTTTTGCTTGCGTTGGTCTAATTTTATTTGGAGTGATTTTGGAAATTGTTTCATAGGGTTATTTTTCAATCCATTTTGAATCACCTTTCACAGTGGCATCTAACAAATCTAAATTTAATTTATCTGAGAATTTTTTACCACATTCGAAAGCTTGCTCAAATTTTTCAAAGCTGTCTATACCAAGATGTTTATTCTTTTTATACCACAGATTTACCTCATGTTCTTCTGAACTTGTATTCCTGAACACTGAAATATATTTTAAATCAGTAATCCTTTCAGCATCAAATTTCAATGTTCCAATACTAAATTCAATTTTGAGACTTTTGCTTTTAACATCTAAGATTATTGTTCTGATTGTAGAAAAAATTACTGCTCCCAAAATCAACAATAACCCCAACTCAAGAAATCTATTCCCTACAGCAATCCATCTGATAGACCAATAATGAAACACTAAATAAAAAACATAAATTGAGCACGTATATAGAATTGAAGCTAAAACGAGTTGCCAAAAAGGCTTTTTATTTTTACTTATTATTATCTCTTCTGGGGTTTTCATGAGTACAAATATATTAAAGGTGCTGGGAATTTAGCCCAGATAGCAGCGGCATCCTTTTTCTTTTTGTCATTGCGAGGAGGAACGACATGGCAATCTAAAAGTAAAAGATAGAGCGGATAACTGGAATAGCTCCTAAAAAAACCTTAGCTTTTCAAAAGGTAATTATTAAAATCTAACGCTTAATTTTTTGATTTTTTTAGCTGCATCGACTTCAGCAAATAAGATAGCGCTAGAATCTTTGACTTTGAAACGGGGATCACCGAAATAATCGAATTCGGATCTTTCGAATTTAGTAATCATTTGCGCTAAAGTGATACCAACTGACGCAGTGTTTAACTTCCATTTTGCGTTGGTAATACTCAGATTACTAATCTTGTCGTTTTGCATTTCGATAACCAAACCATCGAAAGTAAAAGTAAAAATAGGCTCTTCTTTATCATCTGGAAGTTCTTTATCCAATGTTATGGCTTTACCTAATATGGCTTCAATTTTCTGGACAGAATTCTTCTCGCAAATATTGATGCTTTTATTTGTTTTAGTGTTTGTTAATAGCAATTTGCAGGTTGCTTGTTGGTTTTTAAAGCTGGACAAAAAACAGCTCAAAACAACGACTAGGATAGCAAGTATTTTTGTTTTCATGGTATTAATTTTTTCTAAAATAAAAATATAAAAAAAGCCAAACAATACTGCTTGGCTTTCTCTTTTTATTTTGAATTGTTTTAGTCGGCTAAAACAATTACTTTATTGTCATTCATTTCGATAGTTCCAGAATTGATTGGTAACCAAAATGTCTGTTCGTTAATTTTATTGAATTTAGCTGCAAATTCTTTAGCTATTTTCAAGTTTGAACCTACAATTTTTACGTTTCCTTCTTTCAACAACGACACGATTGGTGCGTGGTTATTAAGCATTTGGAACTCACCATCTACTCCTGGAACAGCTACTGAAGTAACTTCTCCTGAAAATAAGGTGGCTTCTGGTGATACTATTTCTAAAATCATACTTTAATTGATTAAGCTTCCGCTAACATTTTTTGTCCAGCTTCGATAGCATCTTCGATAGTACCTTTAAGGTTGAACGCTGCTTCAGGAAGGTGATCTAATTCACCATCGATAATCATGTTAAATCCTTTGATAGTATCTTTAATATCAACCAATACCCCTGGAATACCAGTAAATTGCTCAGCAACGTGGAATGGTTGAGACAAGAAACGTTGTACACGACGTGCTCTTGATACAGATAATTTATCTTCTTCAGATAATTCTTCCATACCTA
>JBDTNG010000272.1:0-2599 GCA_039933895.1 Flavobacterium sp.
CGACCACCTCTTGCCTGCCAGGCAAGCGCTCTAGCCAAATGAGCTAATCCCCCAAAACAGTTCCCAAATATAATCTTTTTATTGAATAATTTATACTTTTGTAAAAATGCTTTATTAAATGGATGTCTCTATAAAAATTACCGATCGCGAAGGAGTAACTCACGAAGTACTCGCGCCTACAGATATGAATATGAATATTATGGAGCTCGTTCGGATGTATGAACTTGCCCCTGAGGGTACTATAGGAATTTGTGGAGGAATGGCCATGTGTGCTTCCTGCCAATGTTATGTGCTCAATGATATAGCTTTACCCGAAAAAGGGGATGATGAAGACGCGATGTTATGGGAAGCGTTCAATGTAAAAGACAACAGTCGATTGGGTTGCCAAATCAAGATTACCCTAGAAATTGATGGTTTAGCCATTGAATTGGCTCCAGAATATTAAAAAAAAACGCCTCATAATTGAGGCGTTTTTTTATGATAAGGCTAAATGTTGCTCGTGAATGTATTCCTCGATAGCATTCCAAAGACCAATTCTTTTTTCTAATGCAAGTATCGAAACTTCTTCTACTTCTTTCCATTTGTGTTCGTCATCTTCACAAAGTTCAGAAATCATTTGCATCGCCATCGGTCCATGCTCATCTGCATCCAATTCGATGTGTCTTTCAAAATAATAAATCAGCTTTGACAAATCGGTTTCAGGGAAGTTGGTTTTAAAATTATGTATGATTTCAGTAAACATTTTTGGAATCAAATCTTCTCTGCCAAAAGTAAAGGCTGCTGCAATTTTGTGTGCTTTCCCTTCTTCAATTACTCGGAAAGTAAAATCCAAAAAGGCTTTTACGTCAGGATGTAAATGGCTGGTTTTTATCGAAATAAAAATATTTTTTGTAAGCGTGATGTCTTCTAAAAAAGCATTTACTTCTGAAGTATTTGCGCCGCAAGATTGCATTGCGTCAAGATACATTTCGAAGTGACTTTGTCTTTTTCCGTCTAATGAAATATCTGTTTCTTCTGCCAAAACAATCTCATTGATTAAATACCGAATCTCAGGGTTTTTAGTAGCAAACCAAGGTGTGGTTGTGCAAGTTAGTTTGGATTGCAGGGCTTTCAAAAGCGACATAAAATCCCAAACAGCATACACATGTGTTTCTAAAAAACAATGCAAATCGTTTAAGTTTTGAATTTGTGTATACAAAGGATGGTTGAGTAAAATATTTTTTTGTGGTAAAATACTTTTATGGATAGCTTCGATATTCATCTTTTAAAAATTTAGGGACTGTAATTAATTTACGTTAAAATAATTTCAACGGTTTTAACTACTGTCAACAAAAATAAAAAAGCTTCTCGTTTCCAAGAAGCTTTTAACATTGTTTTTATAAACATTTTAATAGATAAAGTTTATAGACACATGAGACTTAAACATTAGGTAGTAAATGTCTTACGTTTTTTGATAAGTAAAATTTATTCATCGGCAGTAGGTCCATACATTCCCGGAACAACAGCACCAATAGCACGAATATAAGCAGCCATTTGCCCTCTATGATGAATGGTGTGGTTCATGACAAACATTCGGTAAACAGAAAGTTTAGGCATAGTAAAATAAATCGTTTCTCCGTTTTTCATCGTCCAACTTTCATGAAGTGTTTCGTTGCGAACTTCACTTAGTAATTTTTGAGCATCCGTTACATTTTCGTCGAAGAAAGCAATGAGTTCCTTGACATTTCTAAAATCTTTTGGAACATAATTAAAGGTTGCAAAATCCAATTCGGGGTGTAAAAAAGTATGACGGACCCAAGTTGGAATTTCAGCGATATGATTGGCCAATTGCGCCAAACTCATTGCTTTTTCATTTGATTGGTAGTCAAAACTGTCTTCAGGAATAGCTTCAAGCATTTTTCTGGTATTAGCCATTTCATAGTGAAACTCGGGCATAAGGAATTCGCTTAAATTCATGTTGTTTGATTTAGGTGTTTGTATCAAAAGTAAGAAATACTTTACAAATTGTAAATAACTTTTGAATAATATATCCAAAAAAAAAGAGCTTCTACAAGTAAAAGCTCTTTGGGAATATTATTTTAATTTTATTATTTGAATGCTGAAATACCTGTAACATCCATTCCGGTAATCAATAAGTGGATATCGTGGGTACCTTCATAAGTAATTACAGATTCTAAGTTCATCATGTGACGCATGATAGAATATTCTCCTGTAATACCCATTCCTCCTAACATTTGACGTGCTTCACGAGCAATTTCTACTGCCATGTTTACGTTGTTTCTTTTGGCCATAGAGATTTGTGCAGAAGTTGCTCTTCCTTCATTTCTCAAGACTCCAAGTCTCCAGGTTAGTAATTGTGCTTTTGTGATTTCAGTAATCATTTCAGCTAATTTCTTTTGTTGTAATTGAGTTCCAGCAATTGGTTTATCAAATTGAATACGCTCTTTTGCATAACGCAAAGCTGTATCGTAACAGTCCATTGCAGCACCAATAGCGCCCCAAGCAATTCCATAACGTGCTGAATCAAGACAACCAAGTGGTGCACCTAATCCAGATTTGTTTGGTAATAAGTTGGTTTTAGGAACTTTTACATTGTCAA
>JBDTNG010000273.1:0-3207 GCA_039933895.1 Flavobacterium sp.
GCTCAAGAGCGCAAGAATCGTCGGCAGCTATCGAACGATTGTACATTACCATGAGACATTTATTCAACAGGGGTTTCTATAAACCAATGGGTGTTTCAGGAGAAACTTTAAGAGAAGCTTTATTGGCTTTAAGACCTGAAATTTATGGTTCTATTGCAGATGAAAAAGTAGAATTGAATGGATTACTTTATGTAATTGAACGTTTACCAGTTGGAATTGAAGAATGTCGTTACATTAATTTAACGTCAGATGAAGGGTATTCTAACTCACACTTTCAAGCGATTGTTCCACCAAAACGTAGAAGAAATTGCTACCGTATTGATGACGAACAAATGAATGTCGAAATCACACGAGGACGTTCAGATATTTATGATATTTTAACGCATTTGACTTTCATTTTTATCGAATCGCATAAAATTAAAAACAGAGTGTTGATTGATGAAGACGGAAGAGTTTCTCGCGATTGGGAAAAATTAGAACAAGCAGCACTTCAAAATAAAAAACTAAGCTTAATTGACCGTGAAATTGCGATTTCTCATGCGGCTAATATTTTAGGAAGAACCTTTGCTGAGGTTAAAGACATTTACGACGATTTTGGAAATGCTTCGGCACCAGATCGTTTTGTACATATTGTGTATTGGTTAGGAAAATTAGCTATTGAAGAAGCGGTAGACAACAACAAAAGAACCATCACTTTCAGTCCTATTTTAAGAGAAAGATTGGGTCACCATATTCATGGTGAAATGTGGGCAAACGATATCAAAGAAGTATTACAGAAAAATGATTTATTGACAAGACCGATTCATGTTATTAGTGCCAACATGCACAGTGTTATGAATTCGATTTTTGCCACACATGTTTTAAAAACGAAATTTAAAGACAAATCGGATTTCTACATTTACGAAGAATTGAGTAAAGCGGGGGCGAATGATGTGCGTGATAAAGTAGAAGAATTTGCTTTAAAACATGGCATGATTTCCTTACCAGACAAATCAGGGACAAATATTGATGTACAGATTTTTGATACTGCCAAGATTGATTGGACAAAATCAGCTTTCGCCAAAGCCAAAATCGATAAAGAAGCACCTGTTCTTATTGTAATGGATTATGCTTTTGGTGAGCAGGCTTTCGAAACAATTGATGAGTTACTAAAACCATACAAGGTCAATAAAGCCAAAACCTTATTGAATGTAGAATCTGTTTCTATCATGGGTAAAGCCGGAATTCTTGAAGGAGGAAAAGGTGACATCATGATTGCTACTGCACACGTCAATGAAGGAACAGCCGATAATTATCCATTCGAAAATGAATTGAAAGCATCGATGTTCGAAGGGAACGATATTCCTGTTTTTGAAGGACCAATGATTACCGTTTTGGGGACGTCTTTGCAAAACAGAGATTTATTAAAATTCTTTCACGAATCAACATGGGAAGCCATCGGATTAGAAATGGAGGGCGCTTATTATCAAAAAGCAATACAATCGGCTTCCAGAATTAGAAAAAGCATCAATCCAAATGTCAAAGTACGTTATGCGTATTATGCTTCTGATAACCCATTAGAAACAGGAAGCACATTGGCTTCAGGAGGTTTAGGAACAACAGGAGTAAAACCTACGTACCTAATCACCATCAAAATATTAGAACAAATTTTCAACGTAAAATAAATTATAATGAATTTCATTCCAACTAATTTAGCTGGTTGCTTTGTCCTTGAACCGAAAGTCTTTCATGATGACAGGGGTTATTTTATGGAAAGTTTTAATGAAAATACTTTTGAAAAAGGAGTGGGGCAAAAAGTACATTTCGTACAGGACAACCAGTCGTTTTCATCCAAAGGTGTTTTGCGTGGCCTGCATTATCAAACAGGCGAGCATGCACAAGCTAAATTAGTAAGAGTACTTGAGGGAGAAGTATTGGATGTTGCGGTAGATCTTCGTCCGGAATCAGCCACTTATGGTCAATCGTTTTCGATATTATTGTCGGCCGCAAACCAAAAGCAATTGTTTATTCCAAGAGGTTTTGCCCACGGTTTTTTAGTAACCAGTGAAACCGCCATTTTCTTTTATAAGTGTGATAATTTTTATAATAAAGAAAGTGAAGGAGGTTTAATTTACAATGATCCAACACTCAATATCAATTGGGAATTTCCAGAAGACCAATTGATTATTTCCGAAAAAGACGTGATTTTACCAACATTGGAAAACGCAAAAAAAGTATGGTAATTCTAGTGACAGGGGCATCGGGACAATTAGGACAGGCTATTCAACACATAGCTCCAGATTATACGGATTGCCAATTTATTTTTGCTTCTTCTCAAGAATTAGATATTACGAATCAAGAGAAAGTCAATCAATTTTTTGAGCATAATAAAATCGATTTCTGTATTAATGCCGCGGCTTATACGGCTGTGGATAAAGCAGAATCCGAAACAGATAAAGCAGAATCTATTAATGTTTTAGGACCAAAAAATTTAGCTTTTGCCTGCAAAAAACACCATGTAAAACTCATTCATATTTCTACCGATTTCGTTTTTGATGGTGCTTCAAAACAACCCTATCTGGAAACAGATGCTACTTCACCAATCAACGTGTATGGAAAAACCAAACGCGATGGAGAAGTGGTTATTATTGAAAATCTAAAAGAATATTTTATTGTGAGAACCTCATGGGTGTATTCACAATTCGCAAATAATTTCATGAAAACCATGTTGCGCTTGGCTTCCGAAAGAGACAGTTTGAGCATTGTGAGTGATCAGGTTGGTTCTCCAACAAATGCCGTCGATTTGGCCAAAGCAACACTTTCCATCGTGAAGAGCAACAGTACTGCGTATGGCATTTACAATTTCAGCAATGAAGGAATGGCCAGTTGGTATGATTTTGCAAAAGAAATTTTCAGAATTAATAACATTGCAATAGAAGTGAGTCCAATTCCATCTGAAGCTTTCCCAACACCCGCTATCAGGCCTAAATACAGTGTCTTAAGCAAATCGAAAATTAAAGAAGTTTTCGGAATTGAAATCAAAATCTGGCAAGAAGCTTTGCAACAAACCCATAATCTATGAAAAGAATATTAATAACTGGAGCCGCAGGTTTTTTAGGGTCGCATTTGTGTGATCGTTTTATAAAAGAAGGGTATCATGTCATTGGCATGGACAATTTGATTACAGGCGATTTAAAAAACATTGAGCATCTTTTCAAATTGGCGAAT
>JBDTNG010000274.1:0-3299 GCA_039933895.1 Flavobacterium sp.
ACCTATATAGTAAATCACACTTCAGAAACCAATACAAAACCAGTTAGGAAAAAATGGAGTGGCGCCGCCAAAGGTGCTGTAATTGGAGCTGGTGTTGGAGCCGTTACAGGTGCAATTATTAGTAAGAAAAAAGGAGAAGGTGCTATTATTGGTGGATTAGCAGGTGCAGGTGTAGGTGCCGGAACCGGAGCTGTAATCGATGATAGTAAGAAAAATCCATAATTTGTTTTTTAGAGAGCTGATGAAACGGGTTTAGATTCTTAATGAATTTAAACCCGTTTTTTATTTATAACTGTGAATAATTAATTAGATTTGGGATACTGATTTATCCAAAAAATGAAAAAACTTAAAAAATTCTTTTTAGTTGCAATTGTCCTTGTTGTCTTAATGGTTTTATTTCTTGTGGGTTACGGATTTTATTTGAAACCCAACTATGAAGGTGAACTGTCTATCAAAAACATTTCAAAAGAAACCACTGTATATTTTGATGATTATGGTGTGCCTCATATTTATGCCGCCAATCAAAAGGATGCCATGGTTGTATTGGGTTATGTTCATGCACAAGATCGATTGTGGCAAATGGAATTGCTTAGACGTATTGCACCAGGAAAATTATCGGAAATATTTGGTACGAGGGCGCTTAAAAATGATAAATTTTTTAGCGGCTTAGGAATTGATGAAAACTCTGAAAAAGCCATCACGGCTCTGGATAAAAATGGAAAGCCATACCAAATCGCCATGGCATATCTCGATGGAATCAATCAGTATTTGGAAAATGGGAAAACACCTATTGAGTTTCAATTGTTAGGGATAAAAAAAGAAAAATTCACACTAAAAGATATTTACAATACCTACGGGTTCATGGCGTTTAGTTTTGCGATGGCCCAAAAAACAGACCCATTGCTTACTGATATTCGCAACCAATTTGGTGATGAATACTTGAAAGATTTGGGGGTTGATTATTCGCATAATCCTATTCGACTAAAAATATCAACAGCACAATCTCAGGAGTTTGTTGCCATTTCAAAATCAATTACTGCGTTATTAGAAAATTCACCTGTACCACCATTTATTGGAAGTAACAGTTGGGTGCTTTCGCCAAAGAAAACCAAAACGGGAAAAGTATTGTTCTGTAACGATCCTCACATTGAATATTCGGAACCAGGAACTTGGTATGAAGCACATATTTCATGTCCTGATTATGAAATATATGGCTGTTATTTGGCAGGAACGCCTTTCCCATTGTTAGCACACAATCGTGATTATGCATACGGATTAACCATGTTTGAAAATGATGACGCCGATATGTTTCAGGAAGAGAACAATCCATCCAATCCAAACGAATATAAAACAGCAACTGGTTTTGCAAAGTATACAACACGTGTAAAAATCATTAAAGTAAAAGACAGTACTTCAGTCACTTTAAATGTTAAAGAATCAGTCCACGGACCCATTATTAACGATTTGATTTCCGATTTTAAAACAACCAAACCCGTCGCTTTTTCATGGATTTACACACAACAACCCAATAAAATTTTAGAGGCAGTTTATGGTTTAAGTCGTGCCAAAAGCATGCCCGAATTTCAACATGCCATCTCTTATATTGTAGCACCAGGATTGAATATTATGTATGGTGATGCCAAGAATAATGTCGCTTGGTTTACTTCTGGGAAATTATACAAATTAGAAAAAGGTGTCAATCCTAACTTCATTTTAAATGGTGCCAACGGAATCGATGATAAGAAAGAGTTTTTAGATTTTTCTCAAAATCCTGCGACTATAAACCCGAGTTGGAATTATGTATGTTCTTCAAACAATATGCCTGAAGCGATTCATGGTTACGATTATCCGGGCTATTATTTGCCACAAGACAGAGCCAAACGCATAACGCAGTTATTAGACGGAAAAAGCGATTGGGATAAAGAATCTATAAGTAAAATGATGACCGATAATATGTCACCAGTTGCAATGGAAATTGTAACAGGACTTTTAGCTGGTATTGATGCCAAAATACTATCTGTTCAGGAAAAAAAAGCTATTGGGGTACTCAAAAACTGGAAAGGATCGAGTAATTTAGAGGATGTAGCGCCAACCATTTACAGCAAATTGATTTATTTTTATTTGAAAAATACATTCCAAGACGAGATGGGCGAAGTCTCATTCAAGCAATTCATGAAAACCCATATCATGAAGCAAACTATTGAATATCAATCGATTAATCAAAATTCAGTTTGGTGGGATAATATTGCGACAAAAAACAAGAAAGAAACACGTCAGGAAATTTTAACGCAATCTTTAAAAGACGCTGTTTCTTGTTTGAATTCACAATTAGGAAATGATATGAATTCTTGGACTTGGAATAAAGTACATAAAATTGAATTCAAACATCCATTGGGAAGTGTAGCGTTATTTCGACCATTTTTTAATGTTGGGAAATTTGAAATTGCTGGAACAAACGAAGTTATTAATAATACTATGTTTGAGTATTCTGATAAAGCAGAATATGTGATAACTGGTGGTCCTTCCACACGTAGAATTGTCGATTTTTCAGATATTGAAAACAGTTGGAGTATTTTGCCAACAGGGCAATCTGGAAATCCAATGAGTAAACATTACGATGATCAGACCAAAATGTATGTGGCGGGTAAATTCAGAAAAATGAAATTAAACAAAGAAGAAATCGTCAAAACGTCTACAAAACTTATTTTTATTCCAAAAAATTAAAATTAATTAAAGTGTTGGTGGCTATCTTCCTCCAAAATAGATAAATTTGCAAAACTGTATATAAAAAATCAATGCAAACTCCTCAAAAAATTGCTATTGTTGGCTCCGGATTAGTTGGGACCTTATTAGCAATCTACCTTAAAAAACTGGGTCATACAGTACATGTTTATGACCGAAGTCCCGATATTAGAACCATAGAATTTTCTGGACGCTCCATTAATTTGGTGATGTCTGATCGGGGTTGGAGAGCATTAGAGAATATTGGTTTGGACGCGGAAATCAGAAAAATCGGAATTCCTGTCGACAAACGCGCCATTCATATGCAAGATGATAAGCTCAATTATCAGTATTATGGAAAAGAAGGAGAAGCTATTTTTTCACTTTCACGAGGCGTTTTAAATAGAAAGATGATTGATTTGGCTGAAAAAGCTGGCGTTACTTTTTTCTTCGAACATAAAATTTGGGATGTTACTTTAGCCGATGCTACTTTGCATATTGGTGATTCAGAAAGAGGCGAGTGGCAAGAACTAAAATACGATAAAGTGTTTGGTGCCGATGGTGCTTTTTCAAGAATC
>JBDTNG010000275.1:0-4752 GCA_039933895.1 Flavobacterium sp.
AAAATGCTCAAGAGGGTAAAAATTTTACTTATAAATTTACTGATGCCTTCGGGGCAGTAGCACGTTCTTGTTCACATTGCAAGTCTCGTAAGTAATTTTATCTTTTATTATTTAATAATAAAAGATTATCATAAATCAATATATTCGATTAATTCGTTGTTGGCTTCAAACTTTATTTGGTCGTAACTTAAACCTTCTATTACCTGGATAATTTCGTTGTCTTGTGGTGGTACTAATTGTCCGCCATCTTGCCAATATACTTTGTATCCGTTGTATTCTGGTGGATTGTGTGAGGCAGTTAATACGATTCCAGAATGACAGCCTAAATGCTTCAATGCAAAAGACAATTCCGGCGTAGGTCTCATGTCAGAAAATAAGAAAACCTTAATGCCATTTGCTGAGAAAACATCCGCAACTACTTTGGCAAGTGTATTACTGTTGTGCCGACAATCGTAAGCAATGGCAACTTTTATTTGTTCATCAGGAAATGATTTTTTTAAATAATCTGATAATCCCTGCGTATTTTTTCCTAAAGTATACTTGTTGATTCTGTTGGTTCCAACGCCCATTATTCCACGCATTCCACCTGTTCCGAATTCTAAGTTTTTATAAAAAATATCTTCCAGTTCTTTGGGTGAAGAGGTCATTATTTCTTTAATAACATCTTGAGTTTCGCTGTCGAAGGTTGGGGTCAGCCAAATATTTACCTGATCTAAAATATGTTTTTCGATGTGCATTTTAATAAATTTAAAAGTACAGATTATAAAGTTTAAAGATTGATTTCCTTGGAAATCTTATAGCGTTCTTCGTTATTTTTGGTACGTAAAATGATTTCACCAAGAAATCCTGCCAAAAACAATTGTGTTCCTATGATCATCGTTGTCAAAGCAATGTAAAACCATGGGTTTTCGGTTACTAAAATAGTAGATAAGTTACAATACAGTTTGATTAATTTCATCACACCAATATAACCAGCTGATAAGAATCCGATTAAAAACATAATGGTTCCTAAAGCGCCAAATAAGTGCATGGGTCTTTTTCCAAATTTTGATAAAAACCAAATTGTAATTAAATCCAGAAAACCATTAATAAAACGGCTCATTCCAAATTTAGATTCACCATATTTTCTAGCCTGATGCTGTACTATTTTTTCTCCAATTTTTGAAAACCCGGCATTTTTAGCTAAAACCGGAATATAACGATGCATTTCACCAGAAACTTCAATGTTTTTGATGACGTTGTTTTTGTAGGCTTTCAATCCGCAATTGAAATCATTCAGTTCAACGCCAGAAGTCCTTCTCGCAGCCCAGTTGAATAATTTCGAAGGTAAGTTTTTAGAGACAACAGAATCGTAACGTTTCTTCTTCCAACCAGAAACCAAATCATAATTTCCTTTGGTAATCATTTCGTACAATCCAGGGATTTCATCGGGACTATCTTGTAAATCGGCATCCATCGTGATAATTACACCTCCTTCGGCTTTTGCAAAACCAGCATGGAGGGCTTGTGATTTTCCGTAATTTCTTAAAAAACGGATTCCTTTAATGTTGTTATTTTCGGTTGACAATTGTTGAATGGTCTGCCAAGAATCATCAGTACTTCCATCATCAATAAAAATAACTTCATAGGAGAAATTATTAGCGATCATGACTTTGGAAATCCATGAGGTTAATTCTGGTAACGACTCTTGTTCGTTAAGTAAAGGAATGATTACTGAAATATTCATGGATTATAGAAATTGTGGTCTGTCTTTTTTAACTATTAAACCAATAATTAAAGAATAAATTAAACCTAAAAAAGAAAATATCAGTAAAGTCATTGGAATCGAAAATAACGGAGAAGAGAATTTTTTTGTCATTGATATCCCCAACTCAATTTGTTCACTTGTCATATTCGGATTTTGTTCGATCATTATTTTTTTCGTTTGACTTAAAATTTGATCTAAGTACTCAGGGAAAATATAATTGAAAAGGACACTAAAGAGTGCAAATGCTAAAGCTCCTATAAATGCCACTCCAACTCCGCTTTTTAAGCATTCTGAAAGCGAAATAAATCCATTGTTATTTTTTTTAAATGCCGATATTCCAAGATATGTAAAGAGAATTGGTAAGATTATATAACTAAAAACGCTGGTTAATTTTCCAAGAATCGGATTTTCAAGTGGATTTACGTTTAAAACATACATGATTACAAATAACAAGATCATTGACAAGCCATAAAAAATACCAAATACCAAATGTGGTTTTGAAACTGATTTTTGATTTTCCATTATTGATTTTTAAATTAATTTACAAATATAAGAATTCTAGTCTTATCTTTGATTAGTTAAAAACAGGAAAAAAAGTTACACAATGATTTGATTTTTAAAAATTAATTGTACATTTGCACCCTGAAATAATAAAAAGTTATTAATAAAAAGTTGTAAGGCGTTTATACCTTTTAGAATAAAAGCTTCAAAACAAGTTACAACCACAAATAAAAAAAGATTACCATGAAAAAAGGAATTCACCCAGAAAATTACAGATTAGTTGCTTTCAAAGACATGTCAAACGAGGATGTTTTTATCACTAAATCTACAGTAGAAACTAAAGAAACTATTACACACGAAGGTGTTGAATATCCAGTATACAAAATGGAGATTTCTAGAACTTCTCACCCTTTTTACACAGGTAAATCTAAACTTATTGATACTGCAGGTCGTATTGATAAATTCAAAAACAAATACGCTAAATTCAGCAAATAATCGCTGCATTACGATATACAAAAGCCTCTCCATTTCGAGAGGCTTTTTTTATTTTTATCTGTCCGAAAACTTTGTAACTTTGGTACTTTCAACTTTGATACTTAAAAAATGAACTATATACTTTTTGACGGAACCGTTCGTAACGCTTTGCTTCCTTTTACATTTACGCGTCCAGTAGCCGATATTCGTGTTGGAATTTTGACTATTCGCGAAAAATGGGAAAAACATTTGGGGTATACCACAACAACGCTAACCGAAGAATACTTGATGGAGAAATTTCCAATGGTGGAAATGGAAGAAAACGTCATGATCAATGCTTCTTTTTTACCCAATGAAATTTTATCGGAAATGGTGAGTAGTTTAGAAGCGAATCAAGCCATTTTTAATGGTGATGAAGTGGTTGCTTTTTATACCAATGATACGCAGGAAGAAGTAGATTTCGATACCTATGAAATTATTGAATTTGATGAGGCTTGCATCAAAATTGAGCATACTTGGGATATTTTTCAAAAGAATGATGTTGCTTTACGCGAAGATTTTGAATTAATCACAGAAGGCAGAACATCACAACCAATTCCAAAAAGTGTTAACGTACTTTCTCCTGAAAATATTTTTATCGAAGAAGGAGCAAAGCTTGAATTTGTAACATTAAACGCTTCGACGGGTCCTATTTATATTGGAAAAAACTCTGAAATCATGGAAGGCTCTGTTATACGTGGACCTTTTGCCTTGTGCGAAGAAGCGCAAGTAAAATTAGCCACTAAAGTTTATGGGGCTACAACCGTAGGGCCACATTCTAGAATTGGCGGAGAAGTGAATAATTCAGTTTTATTCGGATATTCTAATAAAGGACATGACGGATTTTTAGGAAACTCTGTTTTGGGGGAATGGTGTAATATTGGTGCCGACAGTAACAATTCAAACCTAAAAAATAACTACGAAGAAGTAAAATTGTGGAGCTACGAAACCGAAGGTTTTGCTAGAACCGGATTGCAATTCTGTGGATTAATGATGGGTGATCACAGCAAATGCGGTATCAATACCATGTTCAATACCGGAACGGTAGTTGGCGTAAGTGCTAATATTTTTGGAAGCGGATTTCCACGCAATTTTGTGCCGAGTTTTTCTTGGGGTGGTGCTTCAGGATTTACTACGTACATCACCAAAAAAGCGTTTGAAGTTGCCAAAGTGGTCATGTCTCGCCGTCATGTTGAATTTACTGAGGAAGATGCCAAAATTTTAGAGCATGTTTTTGAAGAATCTAAAAAATGGCGTAAAGACTAAGCTAAACTTTAAGCAAATTATAACACTACGATTGCGAAAGTAATCGTGGTTTTTTTTGTAAATTTATTCTCTAAAATTCGAGAAAATGTACAGAATAGAAAACGATTTGTTAGGTGATTTAAAGGTTCCTGAAAATGCTTATTATGGAGTTCAAACACAAAGAGCCATTGAAAATTTTCATATTTCGGGTGTGAAGCTAAACCAATATCCACAATTCATTAAAGGATTGGCTTATGTAAAATGGGCTGCTGCCGAAACTAATTTTACTTTAGGTTTATTGGAAGAGAAATTAAAAAATGCCATTGTCACAGCTGCGAAAGAAGTGATTGAAGGTAAATTCAATGATGAATTTCCAATCGATATGATTCAAGGTGGCGCAGGAACTTCGACCAATATGAATATCAACGAAGTTTTGGCCAATCGCGCGCTTGAAATTTTGGGACACCAAAAAGGGGAATACCAATATTGTTCACCAAACGATCATGTGAATTTGTCGCAATCTACCAACGACGCTTATCCAACTTCCATAAAATTAGCAGCGATTAATTCTAATATTCAATTAATTGAACATCTTAAAAAATTAATTAAATCCTTTCGTAAAAAAGGAGTCGAATTCAAGCATGTTTTGAAAATGGGAAGAACACAATTGCAAGATGCTGTTCCCATGACTTTAGGGCAAGAGTTTGAAGCTTTTGCAGCTACTTTAGATGAAGAAATTGACCGAC
>JBDTNG010000276.1:0-3412 GCA_039933895.1 Flavobacterium sp.
CACCTCCTAAATCGGCAATATTTTCACCTTGAGTGGCATCACCATTGACAAATTTCTTTGGTAAAGCTTCAAATTTATTAAACTGAGTTACAATCAATTTTGTTTTGGTTTGGAATTTACTTAAATCTTCCTTTGTCCACCAGTTGTTCAAATTCCCTTTATCATCATATTGACTTCCTTGATCATCAAAACCATGTGTGATTTCATGTCCGAAAGTAGATCCTCCAATAATTCCGTATAAAACAGCATCGTCTGGCATACGACCTTCAAAACCTGGCACAATAATATTACAAGCTGGTACTACAATTTCGTTATTACTTGGATTGTAATATGCATTATAGTTTTGTGGTTGCATACTCCATTCGTTTCTATCAACTGGTTTACCATATTTTGCAGTCATAAAATCATATTCCCATTTACCCACAGCCATGACGTTGTTACAATAAGTACTTTTATCAATACTTACTGAACTCATATCTTTCCATTTGTCCGGGTATCCTACTTTCATCACAATTTTAGACAATTTATTTAATGCTTTTGCCTTAGTTGCTTCACTCATCCAATCTAATTTCTTGATATGCTCCGCATATACGTCGCGGATGTTATTCCCTATTTCCAATAGTTTTTCTTTCGTTCCTTGTGGTAAATATTCATCAACATAAACTTGTCCGATTAATTCTCCCAAAGATCCGTCTGTTTGTTCCACGACACGTTTCCATCTTGGCTTTTGTGTTTTAACACCTCCCATAACAGTAGAATAAAAATAGAAATTTTGTTTTTCGATATCACTACTCAAATAGTTTGCGTAGCTGTTTACCAAATCCCATTTTAAATAAGTTTTCCAATCGGCAATAGTATAAGTTTTAATCATTTTATCTAAAGCAGTATAAAATTCTGGTTGACCCACAATTACTGAATCCGCTTTAGCAACATTTAATACCGGTAAAACCCTAGTCCAATCGATATTAGGAGTCGATGCTTTGAATTTTGCTACCGACATTTTATTGTAATTTTTCAAAGGATCGCGCAATGCCTCTAACTTTCTAGAAGATTTAGCCAATTCTGTTTCTAATTTCATGATAACTGAAGCATTTGCTTTTGCAGTAGCTTCATCATTACCCATCAATTGAGACATGGCTTGTAAATGCTTTACATACTCATTACGAATGTTAGTCGCTTCTTCATCTGTATTGAAATAATAATCTCTGTTTCCCAATCCTAATCCACCTTGACCGAAGAACAAAGCATATTTAGTACTAATTTTGTCGTCTTGACCCACATAAAAAGAGAATGCTGGTCCAGCTCCTATAGTATGTAAATGAGCTATCGAAGTCAATAATGAAGGGACGTCTTTTACAGCATCAATTTTAGCTAATTCTGCTTTTAATGGTGTAATTCCAACCTTATTAATAGTCAATGTATCCATACCTGAAGTATAGAAATCACCTATTTTTTGTTTGTTGCTTCCTTTGTCAGCGTTAGCTGTCGCAGATTTTTCACAGATGGTTTTAATTTGATTGTTGATTGTATCTTGAATTGTTCTGAAAATACCATTACTTCTTTCAGAATCTGGAATTGGGTTTTTTCCAAACCAACCACCATTGGCATACATAAAGAAATCAGTAGCAGGATTTACTAATGTATCACGATTCATAGTTAATGCATCGGGTGCATTCGGATCAAAGTCAGGCTCTTTTTTACAACCCACCGCCAATAATGTAACAGCTCCAAAAAAGAGTAAAGCTTTCTTATTAATTTTCATATTTTTTTGTTTAGGTATAGCTTCCAAAGATAATCGTTTCTCACAAGTATGAAAAAAGTGTTAATTATTTTATAATAAATTTAAGATTTAAAAGAAAAAGGGCAAGTATTTCTACTCATCCTTTCTGGTTATTTTTATTCAATCACTAATCTCTTACCATTTAAGCGATACATTGGCATTTTCATAGTTGTTGTTTGTAATGGAAAGGTAGCGCTCTTTTCCATAATCGCCTAAACGAAACGTAACTGTATCTCCCTTTTGCAATCTTAGCCTCCTGTCTCCTTTAATAAAAAATTCAATTTCTCGAGCAGGCCCCTTATTCGTTATTGTAATCTTCAAATCGGGATTGTCGGTTCCAAGATCTTCCGAAACAATCATTCCGCTTCTAATACTGATTACTTTATCTGTTTGTAATAATTCGTTGTTTGCTGATTCCATAATTTTTTGTTGTTAAGAGTTATTTAAAATAGGATATAAAAGAACAACTATTTAGTATTTAAAAACTGCATAGAAATATGTGATTACATTTTATAAATTTCGATGCAATAATTAACAATATATATACCATCCGCTCTTTTACCAATATGCCTGAATAATAAAAAGTGCTTTTTACAATAAATTTGTGAAAGCTGTGTTTAATAAGTATTAAATTGCACTATAAAATTATATTTACTGTTATGAATGACATCAAAATACTTTGGGTTGACGACGAAATTGACTTATTAAAACCACATATATTATTCCTTGAAAAGAAAAACTACAATGTTACAACCTGCAATAATGGTCGTGATGCTGTCGATTTATTTCAGGAAGAAAATTTTGATATCGTTTTTCTAGACGAAAACATGCCTGGAATGAGCGGTTTAGAAACTTTGTCTGAAATGAAAGAAAAAAAATCTTCTACACCAGTAATTATGATTACCAAGAGTGAAGAAGAGTATATCATGGAAGAAGCAATTGGTTCTAAAATTGCCGATTATCTCATAAAACCAGTCAATCCAAACCAAATTTTATTGAGTTTGAAGAAAAATCTGGACCATTCCCGATTAATTTCAGAAAAGACAACTTTAGATTACCAAAAAGAATTTCGCAAAATTTCTATGGAAATGGCTATGGTCAATTCTTATGAAGAATGGATTGATTTTTATAAAAAACTAATATTTTGGGAATTGGAATTAGAAAATATTGACGACCAAAATATGTTTCAAATTCTTGAATCTCAGAAAAACGAAGCCAATTCATTGTTTGGAAAATTTATTGAGAAAAACTATGAAGATTGGTTTGATCCAAAAGCCGAAAAACCGGTTTTATCACATACATTGTTTAAACAATTAGTTGTTCCAGAACTTAAAAAAGAAGGAAATACACTTTTAGTAGTTATTGATAATTTGCGCTATGACCAGTGGAAAGCTTTTGAAAGTGTTGTAAATAATCATTACAAGTTAGAATCTGAAGTTCCATATTTTGCCATGCTACCTACCGCAACACAATATGCCCGAAATGCTATATTTTCTGGTTTATTGCCGATAGAAATGGAAAAACAATTCCCACAATATTGGAAAAATGATGTCGAAGATGGAGGTAAAAACCTTTATGAAGCCGAATTTCTAACTGCACAATTGAAACGTTTGGGATTGAATATCAGTCACG
>JBDTNG010000277.1:0-5853 GCA_039933895.1 Flavobacterium sp.
AAAGCAGAACATCCAGCAAACAAACATAACGACTGGAATGTTTGGTTAAACTTCGGATACATTTATTACTTAGATTAATCGAACTTATAAATAACAAAAAGCCCCAAGTTTTACAACTTGGGGCTTTTTGTTATTATGCTAATGCTTGTTTCAAATCTTCTATTAAATCTTCAGCATCTTCAACACCAACACTCAATCGAACTAAGTCGTCGGTAATTCCTATTTCTTTTCTTTTGTCTTCAGGAATGGAGGCGTGTGTCATTAAAGCCGGGTGATTCGCTAACGATTCTACACCTCCTAACGATTCTGCCAAAGTGAATACTTTAACTTTTTCCAAAAACGAAATAGCATCTTCTTTTTTACCTGATTTGAAGGTAAAAGTTACCATTCCACCAAAACCGCCAATCATTTGTTTTTTGGCAATCTCATGAAAAGGATGCGAAGCCAATCCTGGGTAATATACTCTTTCTACTTTTGGATGGTTGACCAAAAAATCGGCGATTTTTGCTCCGTTTTCACAATGTCTCTGTACACGCAAATGCAATGTTTTAATTCCTCTTAATACCAAGAAAGAATCTTGTGGTCCGAGCGTTGCTCCTGTGGCAAATTGTTGAAAATGCAATTGGTCTCCCAATGCTGCATCTTTAATGATTAAAGCGCCCGCAATCACATCTGAATGTCCTCCTAAATATTTCGTCGCGGAATGCATAACAACATCTGCGCCTAAATCTAAAGGTTTTTGTAAATATGGTGTTGCAAAAGTATTGTCAACTGCAAAAAGGATGTTGTGTTTTTTGGTGATTTTGGCAATTTCTGCAATATCAGCCAATTTCATTAATGGATTTGTTGGTGTTTCTACCCAAACCATTTTCGTATTTTCATTAATTAACGATTCAAATTTTACCAAATCGTTCATGTCTACAAAATGGAATTTAATCCCTGAATCTTTATAAATACGAGTAAACATCCTATAGGTTCCTCCGTAAAGATCATCCATTGCAATCACTTCATCGCCAGCTTTGTAAGAACGCAAAAGACAATCGGTTGCTGCTAATCCTGAAGAGAATGCCAATCCGCGTGTTCCATTCTCGATACTTGCCAAAGCGTTTTCCAAGGCAGTACGTGTTGGATTTGCCGCACGACTGTATTCGTAATCTGGGTTTAATGGCTTCCCTGGGCTTGTTTGCACAAAGGTAGAGGTTTGATAAACTGGTGGCATTACAGCTCCTGTACTTGGATCGTGGTGTTGCCCACCATGTATAACTTTAGTATTGAATTTCATATGTAATTTTTTAAAGTACAAATTTAGATTTTATTCTTTGGAGAATGTTGAAGTTTAACGATTTTTTAGCCCTGATTAAGCCGATATCCTTTGCGAGGTACGAGCAAAGATAAAGGCGAAAGCGGGAATAGCTCCTAAATAAACTTCTTGACCTGCATCATGATTCCTGTGTGAGTGCCTTCGTGGTAATTATTGAATTCCATGGCACTCTGAGCGCTTTTGATGTGAAAGCCTGACATTGTCGTAAAAGGCATGTATTCGTCAAAAATATCGTTGGCAAAATCTTCTTTGGTTTGTTCAAAAGTAGAGAAAAGCAGTTTTTTTATTTCATCAACTTCTGCTTGAGTAACAGGTTTTTCTGGCTTTGTTCCTCTTTTGTATTTTTCGACCATTTCATCGGAAACTATCATACTCAAACCAGCCAATTTGTAAACCAGCATCTGCTGAACAACTACAATATGACCAATATTCCAAATCAAGTTGTTGGAAAAACCTTCAGGGGTTTTGTTTAATTGTTCCAAAGTATAGTTTTCTAAAAAATTTAAAAGAACTTTTCTGCTAGAATGGTTGATTTCGAAAGTGTAATCCATGTGTTTATATTTTTTATAAAAATAGTAATTTTAAGTGTAAATGGATTTTCTTTGCATAAAGAAATTAAACTACTGCTATGAACAAAATATATTTTCTCGCTTCTTGCGATACTTGCCGAAAAATCATCAAAGCTTTGCCTAATTCGGATAAGTTGACCTATATCGACATTCGTCAAAATCCTATTACGGAAGCTGATTTGGAAGAAATGTACCAACTATCAGGAAGCTACGAAGCGCTTTTTAGTAAGAAAGCCCAATTGTATAAGTCGATGGATTTGAAAAACAAAAATCTAACAGAAGTCGATTATAAAAAATATCTTTTAGAACATTACACTTTTTTGAGTCGTCCAGTGGTGATTTTAAACAATGAAATTTACATTGGAAACACACAGCCTAATATTTTGAAATTAACCAAAGCCATGGCAAGTGTCTAAAAGAAATCTTGCGTTAATTGCGGCCACCACCGTTTCAATTATTTATGGACTTACCTTTACTATCGCTAAGGATGTGATGCCAAAATACATTGATGCGTTTGGATTTATTTTGCTGCGCGTTGGCGGTACCACTTTATTATTTTGGCTTATTGCAAGTTTCATTAAAACCGAAAAAATTGAGAGAGTTGATTTCCCAAGAATCATTGCTGCCGCTTTTTTTGGGGTAGCTTTAAACATGCTGACTTTTTTTAAAGGATTAAGCTATACTTCCCCAATTATGGGCGCCATCATTATGGTTACTACACCTATGATTGTTTTGGTTTTATCAGCGGTTCTAATCAAAGAACGTATGGAAAACCGAAAGATTCTAGGCATCATTTTAGGATTGGCTGGAACACTTCTTCTGATTTTATATGGTAAACCAATGGTTAACGCACCGAAAGCAGGATTGGGCAATTTATTGGTTTTTATCAACGCGGTTTCGTATGGATTTTACCTGATTATTGTCAAAAAGTTAATGGATAAATACGATGCTTTTTCCTTTGTGAAATGGATTTATTTGTTTGGATTTTTGATGGTTTTACCTTTTGGTTGGAGTGAATTTCAATCGGTAAATTGGTCGGTTGTTCCTAATCTTATTTTTTGGAAAATCGGTTTTGTCTTAGTATTTTCAACCTTTTTGACTTATTTATTGAATTTGCTTTCCATGAAAGAGCTCAAACCAACAACCGTAGCCGTTTTTATTTACTTACAGCCTCTGTTTGCTACTATTTTTGCAATCGGACTAGGAAAAGACGAATTGAATCCGGTAAAAATTGGTTCGGCAATATTAATTTTTATTGGAGTATATTTAGTAACACAGAAAAAAATCACGACTAAATAATAGCCTTCATTACTTCTATATCTTGTAAAATCAGACTGAAACTGTAAACTGCACACTTTTTATTATCTTTGAATTCTTTAGCGAAAAAATATGATACAATCCATGACAGGTTTTGGGAAAGCATCTTTGCAATTACCAACAAAAAAAATAACAGTTGAACTAAAATCTTTAAACAGCAAAGGGCTTGATTTAAACACCAGAATGCCTTCTGTCTATCGCGAAATGGAATTGGGTTTACGGAATCAAATTGCGCAAAGTTTAGAACGAGGAAAAGTAGATTTTTCATTATATATCGAAGTAACTGGCGAGGAAACTTCTACAAAAGTTAATGCCCCAATCGTAAAAGCATATATTGCTCAAATGCGTGCTATTTTACCTGACGCTGACAATACCGAATTGATGAAAATGGCAGTTCGTATGCCCGATGCTTTAAAAACCGAGCGTGATGAAATCGACGAAAACGAATGGAAACAAATTCAAACGGTGATTGATGATGCATTAGCGAACATTAATAATTTTCGTGCTTCTGAAGGGCTTTCGCTAGAAAAAGAATTCAATTTGCGTATTGAAAACATTCGTTCTTATATGACTCAGGCTTTAGTTTTAGATCCTGAACGAGTGAAGAACATCAAAGAGAAACTGCAAACAGCGATCGATGAATTGAAAGTGAATGTCGATACCAATCGCTTTGAGCAAGAATTGATTTATTACTTGGAGAAACTTGATATTACCGAAGAAAAAGTGCGTTTGACCAATCATTTGGATTACTTTTTGGAAACCATCAAAGGAAACGAAGCCAATGGTAGAAAATTAGGCTTTATTACTCAGGAAATGGGCCGCGAAATTAACACCATGGGATCCAAATCAAATCACGCCGAAATGCAAAAACTGGTGGTTATGATGAAAGACGAATTGGAAAAAATAAAAGAACAAGTTTTGAACGTACTTTAAATTGTAATTCATGAAAAAAATTATTTTTAGTCTTATTGTATTCTTTTGCTCGACAGCTTTTTACGCACAAATGAAAGAAGAAGTTGTACAAATGGAAGGTATTTATGTTAACTCTTCAGAAGCATCTGTTTTTTACGAACAATTCGAAGGTGCTTTGTACAGTCCAATCTGGTTGGAATTCGATAAAACATTAAAACTAGATAAAAAACAACAAAACAAACTTTTCAAATACAACGAAAAAGGGGTTTTTATAAGAGTTGTTGGTATTAAAAAAACGGGCGGAGAATTTGGCAATTCAGATGAATTTAAAGCCGAAATCGTCGTTACCAAAATATTATTTATTGGTAAAAATCAGACTTTAGAGACTACTTTATCCGAAAAGGACTAATTTTTACACACAATACAACAAAGCATGAGCAAAGGGAAATTACTTGTATTCTCAGCACCATCAGGTTCTGGAAAAACAACTATAGTTAGGCATTTATTAGCACAGGACGACTTAAATTTAGAGTTTTCTATCTCTGTCACAACGCGTGAACCAAGAGGAGAAGAAGTAAACGGAAAGGATTATTATTTTATTTCGCTTGAAGAATTCAAAAAACACATCAAAGCCGAAGATTTTGTAGAATGGGAAGAAGTATACCGTGATAATTTTTACGGCACTTTAAAAAGCGAGGTTGAACGCATTTGGGCAAAAGGTAAAAATGTCATTTTTGACATCGATGTTGCTGGCGGATTGCGAATTAAATCGAAATTCCAACAAGAAACATTAGCTGTTTTTGTAAAACCACCAAGTATTGATGAGCTTAAAATTCGTTTGAAAAAGCGTTCCACAGAAAGCGATGACAAAATCAACATGCGTATTGCCAAAGCCTCAGTAGAACTCGCTACAGCACCACAATTTGACACCATTATTAAAAATTATGATTTGGATGTTGCAAAAGTAGAAGCGTATGAGTTAGTGAAAGCGTTTATTAAATAAGGCAAAAGAGAAAAGAGAAAATGCATAAGGAATGTAAATCTTATCACTACTCTTATTACTTTTTCCTTATAACTTATTACTTAAAAAAATGAAGGTAGGATTGTATTTCGGAACGTTTAATCCCATACACATTGGGCATTTAATTATCGCCAATCACATGGCGGAGCATTCAGATTTGGATCAAATTTGGATGGTCGTTACACCACACAATCCTCTCAAGCAAAAAAATACTTTATTAGACGATTACCACCGATTGGAAATGGTTTTTTTGGCCACCAAAGATTTTCCAAAAATCAAGCTTTCCGATGTCGAATTTAAGTTACCACAGCCCAATTATACTGTCAATACTTTAGCGTATTTGCAGGAAAAGCATCCACAGCATGATTTTTCATTGATTATGGGTGAAGACAATTTGAACTCGCTTCACAAATGGAAAAATTACGAAGTCATTCTTCAAAATCATTCCATTTATGTGTATCCAAGATTGGCTTCAGGCGAAATCGATGCTCAATTCATCAATCATCCAAAAATTCACCGTATTGGAGCACCGGTTATTGAACTTTCTTCCACTTTTATTAGAGAAAGTATTAAAAACGGTAAAAATGTGATTCCAATGCTACCCGAAAAAGTGTGGGAATACATCGATCATAATTTGTTTTATAAAAAGTAGAACTCAATTAACATACTTTTAAAACTGTTTCAAATAATCTTAGTTAACTTTAAGCTTTTAA
>JBDTNG010000278.1:0-15381 GCA_039933895.1 Flavobacterium sp.
AACACCTAAATATCCAATTAAATTATTGGTTTCTATATTTCTAACATAAAAATAAAAACCCGTTTTTTCTTTTTCTATTTGGATGTTTTTAGCAATAAATTCTTTTGTTATTTGTAAGTCAACACAATTAGAAACAGTTACTGGAAATGTCTTTTGGATACGATTCCTGTTATTATCAATTAAATAAAAAAATTCTTCAAATTGAATATTTTCTATTTTGTCGAGTTTCCAATTGTTGAATTCCATCTTACTTACGAATTATATTCTTTCACGGCATCAATAAATGCTTTCGCATGATCTACAGGAATGTTGGGTAAAATTCCGTGACCTAGATTGACGATGTAATTGTCTTTTCCGAATTCGTCGATCATTTCGTGTACCATTTTTTTGATAGTTGGAATTGGAGACAATAATCTTGAAGGGTCAAAGTTTCCTTGTAAAGTAATTTTTCCACCGGATAAATAACGTGCGTTTCTTGGCGAGCAAGTCCAATCTACGCCAAGAGCTGAAGCTTTACTTTTAGACATTTCGCCCAAAGCAAACCAACAACCTTTCCCGAAAACAATTACTTTCGTTTCATCAGCTAGAGCTTCCACAATTTGGTTGATGTATTTCCAAGAGAATTCCTGGTAATCAACAGGAGAAAGCATTCCTCCCCAAGAGTCGAAAATCTGAACAGCATTCACACCGGCTTTTACTTTTTCTTTCAAATATAAAATCGTAGTATCTGTAATTTTTTGCAATAAAACATGAGCTGCAACTGGATTTGAGAAACAAAATCCTTTAGCCTTATCAAAGCTTTTAGATCCTTGTCCTTCTACTGCATAACACATGATTGTCCATGGTGAACCAGCAAAACCAATTAATGGCACTTCGTCGTTCAGCATTTCTTTCGTTAATTTGATCGCATCCATCACATAACCTAAAGTTTCGTGAATGTCTGGAACAATAACTCTTTCAACATCTTGAGAAGTACGAATTGGATTGGGTAAAAAAGGACCGACATTTTCTTTCATCAAAACCTCAATACCCATCGCTTGTGGCACTACTAAAATATCCGAAAATAAAATCGCGGCATCCGGAGCAATTCTACGAATAGGCTGCACTGTAATTTCTGCAGCTAATTCTGGAGTTTGACAACGGGTGAAGAAATCGTATTTGTCACGCAAAGCGATAAATTCTGGTAAATATCTTCCTGCTTGACGCATCATCCAAACTGGTGGACGGTTTACGGTTTCGTTATTTAAGGCTCTTAAAAAAAGGTCGTTTTTAATCATATTTTGTTTTATAGTTGCAAAGAGAATAAAGTTTCAGAGTTGCAAAGTTTATTTAAATTCCTTGATGCATTGAATAATTGTATTTTCAACTGTGGGTTGATTGGCCACTACAATATTTTTAATATTATTGGTTTCCAAAGCGTCTGCAGTAGTAGTACCAATACAAATGCAGATTTCGTCTTTGATTTTATTTTCTCTTAAAAAACTTTCTACCGCTGACGGACTAAAAAATAGAATTCCGTCTACTTTGGAAGTGATTTTTTGTGGTGTTAGAAGTGTTTCGTAAGTTGTAATTTCGTTGAATTTGATATGCGATTGTTTTAAGGCATCCGGCAACGCATCACGACGTAAGTTGCCGCTAAAAAAAGTATAGCTTTCCTCAGCATAAACCAAGGCAATGATTTCTGCTAAATCCTGTGCGTAACCAGTGTAAGCCATGACGTTGAAACCATTTTCTTCTAATAAATCTCTGGTTTTTAAACCCACACAAAACGCATTTTTAGTTTTTAACTGCGCTACTTTTTCATGTTGTAAAACACTTAAAACCGCATTTTGACTGGTAAAAATTAAACTGTCGTTAATGTGATCTAAGTCAAAATTTTTATTGTGTGTTTTAATGAAATCGGCTTCAATCACATTGAAATCCGCATTCAATAAATATTGTTTCTGATTGCTCAAAAGCTTCTTTGTGGATAATATGCGAATTGGATTTTCCATTATTTTTCCAGTGTTTTTTTGATGTTTGCCATTAATGCGGTACCACCATTCTGTAAAATTTCTTGTGCCAAATGGTATCCTAATTTTTTCCATTCGTTTAATGGGACAGTTCTTTCAATTTCGATTTTTTCTTTTCCATCAATAGATAAAAGAATCCCTTTGAAGGAAATTGTATCGTCGTCTTGGTTGTGTTTTGCAATAGCGCCAATTGGTGCAGTACAACCACCTTCGAGTGTTCTTAAAAACTGACGTTCAATATGGGTACAAACTTCCGTTTCAATATCATTAAGTTCATACAAAGCTTCTTGCGAAAAAGTATCATTTTCCATGGCAACAACCATCATTGCACCTTGAGCAGGAGCAGGAATCATCCAATCTAAATCGATAAAAGAAGATGGTTTTAAGTTGATTCGTTCCAAACCTGCTGCGGCAAACACAGCGCCATTCCAATCGTTGTCTTTTAGTTTCTGCATTCGAGTATTGACGTTTCCACGCAAATCGACAACAGTATGATTGGGGTATTTGTTGAGCCATTGCGCCTGGCGGCGTAAACTTCCTGTGGCGATCGTTCCATTTTCGTTTAGAAAATCGAGATTGCCTTTGTGGACTAAAATATCTAATATGTTTGCACGTTCTAAAACCGCTGCTTGTATAATTCCTTTGGGTAAAGCGGTAGGTACATCTTTCATGGAATGAACAGCAATGTCGACTTGACCAGAAATCATTGCAACATCCAAGGTTTTGGTAAAAATCCCCGTGATTCCTAATTCGTATAAAGGTTTGTCGAGGATAATATCTCCCGTTGATTTTACGGCTACAATTTCAGTGGTATAGCCTAAATCGTTTAGTCTTTTTTCTACATGATGTGCTTGCCAAAGCGCTAGTTCACTATCACGAGTTCCGATGCGAATTGTTTTAGTCATTATTTCGCTGTTTCTATTTGGAAAACTTTTTGAATCCAATCGATACTTTCATCAACCATGGTGTTGTCATCTTTTAAATGATTGGCAAAATGATTGGTGATTTTCTGAATGATTCGATTGCTGATTAATTCTGCTTGTTCTTCATCGAAATTAGTCAATTTTTTTCGTTGAAAATTCAGTTCGGTATCCTTAATAGTATTTAATTTTGCTTTCAACGCATGAATGGTTGGCGCGTATCTTCGTCCGTTCATCCAAGTGATGAATTCGTCTTTTATTTCTTCAATAATGGCTTCGGCAGCAGGAATTTGCTGCTTTCTGTTTTCTAGAGTTTCGTCAGTTATTTGAGATAAATCATCCAAATGAACCAAAGTCACGTTTTGCAAATCTTTTACATTTTCATGTACATTCTTTGGAATCGACAAATCAAGAATCAACATTGGCTTTTTTAAGTTTAAAATTGCCTTATCAATAGTAGGATTTTGAGCGCCTGTAGCCACCACTAAAACATCGGCCTTTTGAACTTCAGTTTGTAAATCGGCATAATCTTTAACAATTAGATTTAGTTTTCCAGCTAATTTTTCCGCTTTGTCTTTCGTTCTGTTAATTAAAGTAATATGTTCGTTTTTAGAATGTTTTACCAGGTTTTCACAAGTATTTCTACCAATTTTTCCGGTTCCAAAAAGCAAAATATTTTTATCGCCAATGTTTTCAACGTTTTTCATGATATACTGAACCGAAGCAAAAGAAACCGAAGTTGCTCCTGAAGAGATTTCAGTATCGGTCTTTATTTTTTTGCTGGCTTGAATCACAGCATTTACCAATCTTTCCATAAAAGAATTGGCCAAACCAAAAGACTTAGCCTGTATAAAACTGGTTTTTATTTGTGAAATGATTTCGAAATCACCTAAAATCTGACTGTCAAGACCTGTCCCCACTTTAAACAAATGCGAAATGGCTTCATAGTTTTTATAAATCTGAGCGACACTTTGAAATTCTTCAACTGTTCCTTGACTGTTATCGCAAAGCAGTTTAATTAATTGAAAAGGGTGCTGGGCAAAACCGTAAATTTCGGTTCTGTTACAAGTTGAGGTAACAATTAAACTGTCAATTCCATCTTCTTTTGCTTGAAGCATCAGATTGGTTTTTGCCACATCATTTAAACTAAACTTTCCTCTAACTTCGGCATCTGCTTTTTTATAACTCAATCCAATGGAGTAAAAAGTTTGATGCTTCGATAAGTTAATATTTTCCATGTAGTACACTTTTCAAGAGTGTGACAAAATTATTACTATCATTAGTATAAAAACAACGCTGAAAGGTCTTTTTGTGTCGCTATGCGTTTTTTTGTACGAAAAATGGATTTTAAACGTTATTTCTTTTAAATTTGTACTGAAATCAAACCTTCAGAAAAACATTGTTTAGAATAATTCTAAATAAAAAAATTAGATTCTGATTTAATATTTCATAAAATATATCGCTATGAGTTCTCAAGAGGAAATGCCAAACAATAAAGTTGTTGTCAAGAGTAACGGGAAAGGCATTCCTGACGACCATAGGCAAATAACTATAAATTCGGAAGAAATAAAAATTGACGACGATTTTATCCTGATAAGATTACAGAATGATACGAAAGACTCGTTAACGGTTGAAAGACAAGTGCGAACGGGATTAATTCAATTTCATTTTGGATTAAAAGGGAGCGCTAAATTCATCTTCAATCAAGGGAATTACACTTTAGATTTAAAGGAAGAAAAATCGCTTTTGTTTTACAATCCTGAAAAAGAATTGCCGTTAAATTTAAAATTAGAGCCTAATTCTTGGGTGATTTCAATATTGGTTTCCATCAAAAAATTTCATGGTTTGTTTTCTACTGATGTCGAACATGTGCCGTTTTTAAGTGACGCCAATCGGGATAAAAAGTATTATGGCGAGGAAAATATTTCTCCTTCTATGGCCATTGTACTAAACCAAATGTTCCATTACAACTTAAATCCATCGATTAAAAATTTATACTATAAAGGAAAAGGCTACGAATTGTTGAGCTTGTACTTTAACCGTTCTGAAGATCCAAATGCAGAACAATGTCCGTTTTTAATTGATGAAGAAAACGTATTAAAAATTAAAAAAGCCAAAGAAATAGTAATTGCCAATATGGCTGAACCGCCAGGTTTGCAAGAACTTTCGAATCAAGTGGGACTGAATTTGAAGAAACTAAAAATGGGTTTTAAACAAATTTATGGCGACACGGTCTATGGATTTCTGTTTGATTACAAAATGGAATATGCCCGTAAATTATTGGATTCTGGTTCGTATAATGTAAATGAAGTGGGTTTGAAAATTGGTTATAGTACCGGAAGTCATTTTATTGCTGCCTTTAAAAAGAAGTTTGCAACCACACCCAAGAAATATTTGATGTCAATCAATCCAAACAATTAAAAATAAAGATTTGTTACTTTTATAAAATATCAAAACAAGAATGAAAGGAGTATTATTAGTCAATCTAGGTTCACCAAAAAGCCCTGACACAAAGGATGTAAAGCCATATTTAGATGAATTTTTAATGGACAAATATGTTATTGATGTGCCATTTTTATTGAGAGCATTATTAGTTCGAGGCATCATTCTGAGAAAAAGACCTGAAAAATCAGCGGAAGCTTACAAGAAAATTTGGTGGGAAGAAGGGTCCCCACTTATTGTTTTGTCTAAAAGAACACACCAAAAAGTTCAAAAGCTAACCAATATTCCCGTGTCATTAGCGATGCGTTACGGAGAACCAAGTATTTTATCTGGTTTACAGGAGTTGCACGATAAAGGAGTGACCGAAGTCATGCTTTTTCCATTGTATCCGCAACACGCGATGGCTTCAACGACTACGATTTTAGTGTTGGCAGAAGAACAGCGTAAGAAACATTTTCCTGAAATGAGATTTACGATTGTTCCGGCTTTTTACAATAAACCAGATTATATTAAAAATTTGGCTGATTCGATTAAGAAGCATTTGGATGGATTTGAATATGATCATTTGTTATTCTCTTACCACGGTATTCCAGAGCGCCATGTTCGTAAAACGGATGTTACGAAATCACATTGTACTATTGATGGTTCTTGTTGTAATACACCATCACCAGCACACGAATTTTGCTACCGTCACCAATGTTACGAAACTACAAAACAAGTGGTAGCACTTTTAAATATTCCGAAAGAAAAATACAGTCAAACATTTCAATCACGTTTGGCAGGAGACAAATGGTTAGAACCTTATACCGACATTGAAATTAATAAAATGCCTGAGAAAGGGATTAAAAATCTTGCAGTAGTAACACCAGCTTTTGTTGCCGATTGTTTAGAAACTTTAGAAGAAATTGCTATGGAAGCCAACCATCAGTTTAAAGAACATGGCGGTGAAAATTTCTTAGCGATTCCTTGTTTGAACGACAGCGATGAATGGTGCGAAACATTAGGAAATTGGATCAACGATTGGGCTAAAAAATAATTATGGATAACTATTACGACTACCTAAAATCGCTACATCTTATCTTTGTCATCACTTGGTTCGCTGGGTTATTTTACATTGTGAGACTGTTTGTATACCATGCAGAAGCCAAAGCAAAACCAGAACCAGAACAAAGTATTTTAATAAAACAATACCAATTGATGACATACCGTTTGTGGTACATTATCACTTGGCCGAGTGCTATTTTAGCTAGTATTTTTGCTTTTTTAATGCTCTTTGGAACAAGTTTGGGTCAAGCCTGGCTCCAAATGCCTTGGATGCATGTTAAACTTGGCTTTGTTTTTGTGTTGTATTTATACCATTTAAAATGCCACCAGATATTTTTGCAATTGCAACGCAATGAAGTCAAAAATTCATCCAGTTTCTTTAGACTTTGGAACGAAGGAGCCACCATTATTCTTTTTGCGGTTGTTTTTTTGGTCATTTTAAAAGATGCTTTCAACTGGATTTATGGTGTAATAGGTATTTTTTTATTTTCGATTTTAATTATGCTGGGTTATAAATTTTACAAACACATTCGTGAAAAAAAGCAATAAAAATGAATAGTATTTTTACAATAAAACATTCGTCGCTAAGAGTTAGAATCTTTCTATCGATGATTTTTATTACCCTAATTGCCTCAATACTAATTGCTTCAGTTTCCATCGTACAATTTAGAAATGAAAGTCAGGTTTACCACCAAGAAAGACTGGATCATAAGGAATATCAAATCAAAGAGCATATTAATTATGTTATGGCTACTACGCCGCACCCTTTAATTACTCAGAATATTCCAGCCATTTTCAGAACTAAAATATTTGAAATTGCGAATATCCACAATCTTGAAATAAGTATTTATGATTTAAACGGAAGATTGCTAATTAATTCAAAAGCACCCATGATTAAAGGTCAAATTTCACCTAATTTGCCACCATATATCATGGATAAAATTAAGTTTTCCAAAGAAAAAAGATATGTAAGTATTTATGAAAATCAAGGAAAAAATTTCCGTTCTTCTTACAGTTATTTATTAGATTATGTAGAAGGAAGGCCTATAGGAATTATAAATTTACCTTATCCGGAAGACGATTCTTTTTATAAAAATGAACTACAAAATTTTCTAACCAATTTTGCGTTTGTTTATGTAGGGATGTTCGGAATTTCAATTTTGCTGGCTTATTATTTGTCGCGATACATTACGAAATCATTGGAAACCATTTCGAACCGTTTAACCAAAACCAGTTTGACGGAAAAGAATAAAAAAATAGAATTGGAAAGCAACAGTTATGAAATTGACCGATTGGTGCAATCGTATAATAATATGATTGACGAATTGGAAGAAAGTGCGAACAAACTGGCACAAAGCGAAAGAGAGGAAGCTTGGCGTGAAATGGCAAAACAAGTGGCGCATGAGATAAAAAATCCGTTGACACCGATGCGTTTAACAGTACAGAGTTTTCAGCGAAAATTTGATCCAAATGATCCGAATGTCAATCAGAAGCTCAACGATTATTCGAAAACGTTAATCCAACAAATCGATACGATGAGTGCGGTGGCTTCGGCGTTTTCTAATTTTGCTTCGATGCCAGCACAACAAAATGAAACACTAAATGTAGTGGATGTGGTGCAATTGACGTTGGATATTTTCAATGAGGAATACCTTCGTTTTTCGACAGAAACGGCTGAGATTATTACTAAAATTGATAGAACACAACTAATAAGAATCATTACCAATTTGGTTAAAAATGCAATTCAAGCGATACCAGAAGAACAAAAAGAGAAAAACATTCAGGTTATGGTAAAAAAAGAAGCAAATAATGCTGTAATTTTAGTTCGCGATAATGGAAAAGGAATCGCCAAAGAAGATTTCGATCGAATTTTTGAGCCTAAGTTTACCACAAAATCAAGTGGAATGGGATTGGGTTTAGGAATTATCAAAAACATCATTGAAAATTACAACGGAACAATTACTTTTGAATCTAAAATAAAAAAAGGAACTACTTTTAAGGTTTCACTACCAATAATAAATCAATAAAAACAACAACGATGACATTAGAAAACATAATCTTAGAGCACGAAAAAGGGATTGCTACTATTTTTATCAATCGTCCAGAAAAGCTTAACGCATTAAACAAAGCCACGATTCAAGAATTGCACGATACGTTAAAAGTGATCGATGCCAATCCAGAAGTAAAAGTGATTATAATCACAGGAAGTGGAGAAAAAGCATTTGTAGCTGGCGCCGATATTTCGGAGTTTGCTCATTTTTCTGCCAAAGAAGGAGCATTGTTAGCTGCAACTGGACAAGAACTGTTATTCGATTTTGTTGAAAATATGAAAACACCAATCATTGCAGCGGTTAATGGATTTGCACTTGGAGGTGGATTAGAATTGGCGATGTCTTGTCATTTCAGAATTGCTTCTGACAATGCTAAAATGGGATTACCGGAAACTTCTTTGGGTGTTATTCCTGGTTATGGCGGAACGCAACGTTTGGCTCAATTGGTTGGAAAAGGGCGTGCGATGGAAATGATTATGACGGCAGGAATGATTACTGCTGACGACGCTTACAGAGTAGGATTGGTGAACCATGTAGTGCCACAAGCCGATTTGTTCGCTACTTATACGACCTTAGCGAACAAGATTATGAAAAACTCTCCAACTGCCATTTCAAAAGCCATTGAATCAATAAATGCTGGGTTCAAAGAAGGCGTAAATGGATACCATACCGAAATTAGAACTTTTGGAGAATGCTTCGGTACCGAAGATTTCAAAGAAGGAACTACTGCTTTTTTAGAAAAAAGAAAGGCTGAGTTTACAGGAAAATAAACTGTAAAAAACAATATTTAATCGCAGTTTTCCATTAGAATCACTGCGATTTTTTATTTTTCTCCATTCCATTCGGCATAAAACTGCGATAGAAAGTTTTCCATGTAATGGTGCCTTTCTAAGGCAATTTTCTTTCCGGTTTCTGTGTTCATTTTATCTTTTAGAAGTAATAACTTTTCGTAGAAATGATTCAATGTTGGTGAGTCACTTTTTTTATATTCTTCCTTACTCATGTTGAGTTTGGGTTGAATTTTGGGATTGTATAACGTTCGGTTTTTGAATCCGCCATAATTGAAAGTTCTAGCAATACCAATTGCTCCCAAAGCATCCAATCGGTCGGCATCTTGCACAATATCTAATTCTATTGAGTTGAATTTCTTCTCGAAATTACCTCCTTTGAACGAAATGTTTTCAATAATATTAATTACATGTTGAATAGTTTCTTCGGCTACCCTTTCTGATTCAAGAAATTCACGTGCGACTTTGGGTCCAACACTTTCATCACCATTGTGAAATTTACTGTCGGCGATGTCGTGCAATAAAGCGCCTAATTTGACTACCATTTGATCGCAGTTTTCGTCTTTGGCAATTAAAATTGCATTTTTGTACACACGCTCCATATGAAACCAATCATGTCCGCCTTCAGCATTTTCCAATTGTTGTTTGACAAAAGCAATGGTGTTATCTATTAAATTCTGATGTTGCATAAATAATGTGATTAAAAAATCCTTTCGGTTAAAAAAGGATTTAGTAAATTTATCTTGTTGCGGGTTCTACCCATTTGAAGACCTGTGATTCGGCTGGTATAATCAATCGTTCCGAAATTTTCGCCATTCTTGCAGGTAATTTCATCAAATAATCTCTTGCTTTTTCGGCTTCATCTGTCAAACCTGAAATTTTTTCAATTTCCCATTTGTTGATTAATTTTTGCATGATATCAACATAATCACTAGCAGTATACACACCAATTCGTTGTGCTGAATCTGAAAAATGTTCAAAAGCAGAGCTTATTTTTTCACCAGATTCTCTTAAAAATTGAGCAGGCATCACGATTTTTTGTTTCATCATGTATTGAAAAGCCAACATCATTTCGCTTGGATCTACCTGGAAAATGCGATTTACAAATTCTGAATAAGCGTGATGATGACGCATTTCGTCGCCAGCAATCATTTTACAGATTTTAGACAATTTATTATCGCCATAGCTTTTGGCCAATTGCGCTACACGGTTGTGTGAAACATAAGTCGCTAACTCTTGAAAACTAGTATAAACAAAGTTTTTATAAGGATCTCTTCCGGTTCCAATGTCGAAACCATCAGCAATTAAATGTTGAGTGGTCATTTCGATTTCGCGCATGTTGACACGACCAGATAAGTATAAATATTTGTTTAGTAAGTCACCGTGACGGTTTTCTTCTCCGGTCCAATGGCGAACCCATTTTGACCAACCATTATTTTCTACCTGACCAACACCATCAACATCCATCAACCAAGATTCGTAGGTTGGTAAAGCTTCTTCGGTAATTGTATCACCTACTAAAGTTACCCAGAAATCATATGGTAACTCTTTGGCAATTTCCCTTAATTCTTTTACCTCTTCAAAGAAATTTTCATCTTGTGAATTGGGTAAAAAATCTGTTGGTTGCCAAATTGTCTCTACAGGAATAAGATACTGATCGACAAATGAATCTATGTTTTTTTCTAGAAATTGCATCACTTCCAGACGTATGTTTTTTATTGACATGTTCTTAAAATTTAAATTTTTATAGATTGAACCACTGCATTTTCTGTTTTTGTCATTAATTCCTCAAAGGTATAATCTTTTACAGCCATTGGTTCGTGAATTATAAATTGTAATTTATTTCCTAATCCCATCGGGAATGAGCCATATCGGTTCATTTTCCAAGAATTGTTGATTGTAATTGGGACAACATATGCTGACGGTGCATTTTTGCAAAGCATTTTTACCCCATTTTCAGAAAATTTATTCGGTATTCCGTCTTTACTTCTTGTACCTTCTGGAAATATAACTGCCGAACGTTTATACTTTTCAATATATTTTGACATTCCAAGAATCAATGGAATGGCTTGTTTAGGATCTTTTCTATCAATAAGAACAGAACCGCCGTGTCGCAAATTGTATGACACACTTGGTATTCCTTTCCCTAATTCTTTTTTACTTACAAATTTAGGATGACTACGGCGTAAATACCAAATAATCCCAACAATATCATACAAACTCTGGTGGTTAGCTACAAAAATTACTGGAACATTTTTAGGAATACTTTCCTTGTTTACAAAGGTATAAGTAGTTCCTAGAATATTAGTACATCTTGCCAAACAAAAATTCAAATAATCCACACTTTTTTTATGTGCTTGATAACCAAAAACATTCAAACAAACCCATTGGATTGGATGAAAAATAAACAAACACAATATAAATGCGAAATAGAATATAACCGATATTGGGTATGAAATTATTTTTTGCATTTTTTCAAAATTTGCACAAAGATAAGGGTTTAAATAAAAAAACCACGATTAAACGTGGTTTGGATGTGTTACGCTTAGATTAGCAAAATTCGTTGTAAGCATCTTTTAAGTTCTCAGCAATTAATTCTGCTGGGCGACCTTCAATATGATGACGTTCTAACATATGAACCAGTTCACCATCTTTAAACAAAGCCATACATGGCGATGATGGAGGGAAAGGGAACATGTGTTGACGAGCAGCATCAACAGCATCTTTATCAACACCAGCAAAAACAGTTACCAAATGGTTTGGTTTTTTGCTGTTGTCTAAACTCATTTTTGCTCCTGGACGTGCATTTCTTGCTGCACAACCACAAACTGAATTTACGACGATTAGTGTTGTTCCTTTTTCTGCTATTGCGCTTTCTACTGCTTGAGCACTATATAAATCTTGAAAACCTGCATCTGATAGTTCAGCGCGCATTGGTTTTACCATTTCTTCTGGATACATAATTTTAATTTCTAAGTTATTGAAATGCAAAGTTACGAAGTTTATCTTTGAACGTAACAGCTATTTAGTAGGATTTTAACGCAAGGGGTGTTTAGGAATTCATCAATTCTTGAAAAGTCTCTACAAATTGTCCGACATGAAAACCGTCTAGCAAACCGTGATGCACATGAATAGATAGAGCCATTGTTTTTTTGCCATTTTCTTCCATCATTTTTCCAAAAGAAATTTTCGGACAACTATCTGGAAAGGTAAAACTTCTAGCGTGAGATAAGGAGGTGAAATTAACCCAAGGTAAGGAAGAAAAATGAATCAGATTCTTCTCAAGGAATTCTCGAGTGAGAAGTCCGGAGGTGTTTTTTACGCGTTCAATTTCCATGGCAGTATTTTCGGCAAAAAGAATTAAATCTGGCGAATATTCAATATAGGAAAAGCCAAAAGTATTGTCTTCCCTCATAATAGTTGCTGAAACGTCAATTTGGTCGTAAACATATATTTCTTCACCATCAATTCGATACCTAAAATTTTCAATAGTATTGATGGCCACTAAGGTTTGATGCAAATAATAAGTAAAAAAAGAAACATTCAGTTCTTTGGATTTATCATACGCTTTGGTACAATCTATTTCGGTTGTTACACCAAAAAAAGGTTCCTCCATCTGTTTGAAAAATAAAAAATGTTCTTTTCGATTCCACGTTTCTATATTTAGTTTTTTTCTCAAAATAAAAGGTTTAGCTACAGATTCACTCGATTTGGGTAAAAAATGGTGGTATTTTCTGTTTTATCTTAATAATATGGGTAAAATTTCGGAAATATTTTTTAGTGCTCTAAAGTTTTCGTGTTCTACTTTATGGTCAATTTTTTCGTGGGCCCAAGTAGTATGAAACGGAATGTGAACCGCATGACCACCAATGCCTAAAACTGGTAAAACATCTGATTTTAAGGAATTCCCAATCATAAAAAACTCAGAAGCATGAATATCAAGGCGTTGAATTAATTTTTCATAATCCAATTCCTGTTTATCGGACATGACTTCAATGTGGTGAAAATAATGACCCAAACCAGAACGATGTAATTTGCTTTGTTGGTCTTTCAAATCTCCTTTAGTGGCCACAACGAGTTTGTAATTTCCGTACAAAGCCGCTAAAGTATCTTCAACGCCCTCGAGTAATTCGATTGGTTTTTCTAATAATTCTTTTCCGTATTGGATGATTTTCTCGATAATTTCTATTGAAATGGTGTTGTTGGAGATTTTCATTGCCGCTTCAATCATCGAAAGAATATATCCTTTGATTCCGTAGCCGTATAAAGGTAAATTTTGAATTTCAATTTTGAATAATTCCTGAGACAACCCTTGATGCGATAAATAATCTTCCATTAAGGCACAGAATTTTTTTTCTGTTTCTTCAAAATAAGGTTCATTTACGAATAAGGTATCGTCAGCATCAAAAGCGATTACTTTTAGGTTCATTGTTTTTTGTATTAAAAACTCCTTCAAGAGGAAGGAGTAATATGGTATTTTTTGAGTAGATCAAACATAGGGCAACGTTTGCAACGTTTTTTTTCACTTTTTAAATATTTTTCACAGCATCTTGATTTGCAGTCTTCGGCAATTTTATGGATTTTAAGAAGCGCTTTTTCGTGTTTCTTTTTCGATTTATCTTTTTCCTTGTTGCCCAAAACAAAGGGGTTATTGGTTCTTGTTTCCTGCTGTAGAATTTTTAGTTGTAATTTGTTGAATGTCTCTGTCGAATAAATACAATCCGCCTTTGTCATCCCCAATCAAATTAATTTTATCCAAAATGGTTTTTGCCTGTGCTTCTTCTTCAATTTGTTCTGCGACATACCATTGTAAGAAATTGTGTGTCGCATAATCTTTTTCATCCAATGAAAGATGAACTAACTCATTGATAGATTGAGAGACAAAAAGCTCATGTTGGTACAATTCCTCAAACATCTCTTTGAATGTGGCATAAGATGTTTTAGGCTTTTTCAGTTCAGATATGAGTGCGTGTCCACCACGTTCATTAACAAATTTCACTAATTTAAGCATGTGAACTCGTTCTTCATCCGACTGCAGATACATAAATTGTGCAACACCTGCAAGACCTTGTATTTCGGCCCAACAAGCCATTGATAAATATACTTGTGATGATTCAGCTTCAATTCTTATTTGCTTGCTTAAAGCAACTTCAATACTTTTTGATAACATATGGATTGAGTTTTCCATAAAGTTACAAAAATAATTATTTGCTTAATTTTTTATTGCCAATTAAAATTTATCCGATCGTTGCGCCATTTTCCACGCCATCAGTATCAGGGTTTACAAAAACAAGTTTTCCTTCTGCATTGTTGGTTAATAAAAGCATGCCTTCACTTTCTACACCACGCAAAGCTCTTGGCGCTAAATTAGCCAGAACCGTTACACGTTTTCCAATCACTTCTTCTGGTGTAAAATGCTCTGCAATTCCTGAAACGATGGTACGAACATCAATTCCTGTGTCGACTTTCAATACCAAAAGTTTATTGGCTTTTGGCATTTTTTCAGCTTCAATAATGGTGCCGACTCTTAAATCAATTTTTGCAAAATCTTCAAAAGTTGACGTTTCTTTTTGCGGTTCAATAACTTTATTTTCTGCCAAAGCTTCTGCTTGATTGGCTACTTTTGTTGCTTCCAATTTGTCTATTTGTTTTTGAATTTCTTCGTCTTCAATTTTTGCGAATAGTAATTCGGCTTCCCCAATTTTATGTCCTGCTGGAATCAGATCTGAAGTGTTCGAAATATCATTCCAACCCAAGTTGTCCTCTGATTTTAAGATGCGTTTTAATTTTGCCGAAGTAAAAGGTAAAAAGGGTGCAGCCAAAACACTCAAAGCTGCCGAAATTTGTAATGCAACGTACATTTGTGTCTGAACTCTGGCCGGATTTTCTTTTACGATTTTCCAAGGTTCTTCGTCTGCTAAATATTTATTCCCCAAACGGGCAACGTTCATCAATTCTCCCAAGGCTTCTCTGAATCGGTATCTTTCTACTGAACTTGCAATAACGGCAGGATAAGCTTTTAATTCAGTCAAAGTCTGTTCGTCAACTTCAGAGAATTCGTTTGGTGTTGGAATAACACCTTCGTAATATTTATTGGTTAAAACCACCACACGATTGATGAAAT
>JBDTNG010000279.1:0-3965 GCA_039933895.1 Flavobacterium sp.
AAAAGCAATCAATATAATGGTATCACTCCTGATATTGAAATCCCTGGTTTATTTGATGATCAAATGCCTAAGGAAAATAGTTTTGATACCGCTTTCAGAAATGATAGTGTTGAAAGTATTCTGAACACAAGTAGCTTTCCAATGAATGAAAAACAAAAACAAGCCATTTTACACTATACTCAAGAAGCAAAAACGAATAAAGAATTTCAAAAAATTGTCGGTTTTAAAACCAAATTCAATCAGTTTTATAATAATCCTTTACCTCCTATTCCACTACAATTAAATATTGTTTTTGATAAACTGACTGAATTTGGCAAACGTTGGAAAGAAATAGATGATTTTATCAAAATTGAATATCCTTTTAATGTAACCAATACTAGTTATGATGAAAGAATAATGAAAAGCAACAGCTACTTAGAATCTATCAATAAGACACAAATTAAGAATTTAAAAACCAACTTCCGTATTTTTGAAGCCATCAAAATTATGGGAAATTTAAAATAATAAGTGTTTTTAAAAAAGTTACCTTAAAAAAATTAATATAAACTATTTTAAACAATTGAATAATTCTATTTTTGCATTAAAATAAAATAAACTCATAAAGAAATGGGAAGAGCATTCGAATTTAGAAAAGGAAGAAAAATGAAACGCTGGTCAGCAATGGCTAAAGCATTTACCAGAATTGGTAAAGACATTGTAATGGCCGTAAAAGAAGGTGGTCCAAATCCAGAGGCCAATTCTAGATTAAGAGCTGTTATTCAGAATTCAAAGGCAGTGAATATGCCTAAGGAGAATGTGGAACGTGCTATTAAAAAAGCAACAGAAAAAGATACTGCCAACTATAAAGAAATTCTTTTTGAAGGATATGCACCACACGGAATAGCTATCCTTATTGAAACAGCTTCTGACAATAATAATAGAACAGTTGCTAATATTAGAAGTTATTTCAACAAATGTAACGGAACTATGGGAACGCAAGGTTCTGTAGAATTTATGTTTGATCATACTTGTAATTTCAGAATTCCAGCAAACGGAATGGATCCGGAAGAATTAGAATTAGAATTGATCGATTTCGGAGCGGAAGAAGTTTTTGAAGACGAAGATGGTATTTTAATCTATGCTCCTTTTGGAAGTTTTGGTGCTATCCAAAAAGAATTGGAAAACAGAAATATTGAAATTTTATCTTCAGGATTTGAAAGAATTCCACAAATCACAAAAGAATTAACAGCAGCTCAAGTAGCTGATGTAGAAAAATTATTAGAAAAAATTGAAGAAGATGATGACGTGATGAACGTGTATCACACTATGGTGGAATTGTAAAATTCTACACATTATAAATATAAAAAACTCTGGAATAATCCGGAGTTTTTTAGTTTAAAATTAAGAATGAAATCATTCTGTATTATTTACTTTTACAATAAATTTTAAAAAAATGGCTAGGTTCCAAGAAAACGATTTACCAAAAGCAAAATTAAATGCAGGTTCATTAAGTAAAGCGATATTAATTTTCAAATATGCTGACAATCATAAATGGAAGTTTTATGTAGGATTATTTTTTTTATTATTAACGGGAGGAACTGCTTTGGCGTTTCCAAAATTACTAGGAATGCTTGTTGACTGTGTCAATGCTAAAGATTTAGTAAAAGCTAAAAATATCGCTCTTGGATTAATGGGTATATTACTGCTTCAATCTTTCTTTTCTTTTTTCCGATTGTCACTTTTCATTAACTTCACAGAAAACACGCTGGCAAATATCCGATTAGCTTTGTATAGTAACCTAATTAAACTGCCGATGACGTTTTTCTCTCAAAAACGCGTTGGAGAATTAAACAGCAGGATAAGTTCTGACATCACGCAAATTCAGGATACCTTAACGAGCACTATTGCCGAGTTTTTAAGACAGTTCATTCTAATCATTGGAGGCATTATTTTTCTGGCTACAATAAGTCTGAAATTAACTTTAATGATGTTAGCCATTGTTCCGGTTGTGGCTGTAGCGGCAGTAATTTTTGGAAGATTTATCAGAAAATTTTCAAAGAATGTTCAGGATCAAGTAGCCGAAAGCCAAGTTATTGTTGAAGAAACATTACAGGGAATTACCAATGTTAAAGCATTTGCAAACGAATGGTATGAAATTGCACGATATAAAAATAAAATTAACGAAGTAGTCAAACTTGCCATCAAAGGAGGGCAATATCGTGGTTATTTTGCCTCATTTATTATCTTCTGCTTATTCGGTGCTATAGTAGCTGTTGTCTGGTATGGTGTAAGTTTATGTATTAGTGGTGAAATTAAAGGAATTGGTGAATTGATTTCTTTTGTATTGTACTCCACATTTATTGGCGCTTCTTTTGGAGGAATTGCTGAATTATATGCACAAATCCAAAAAGCTGTTGGTGCAACCGAACGTGTTTTTGAACTATTAGACGAAACACCAGAACAAATAAATGGAGTTCAAAACCATTCAAAAGAAAAAATAAGAGGAAATGTAACTTTCAAAAATGTAGCATTTACCTATCCGTCAAGAAAAGAAATTCAAGTTTTAAAGGATGTGAGTTTCAATGCTAACTTCGGACAGAAAATTGCAATCGTTGGTCCAAGTGGTGCAGGAAAATCGACTATTTCATCGTTATTGCTCCGTTTCTATGACATTCAAGACGGAACCATCCTTATTGATGATAAAAGCATTTACGAATACGATTTAGAACATTTACGTGGTAATATGAGTATTGTGCCACAAGATGTTATTCTTTTTGGTGGAAGCATTCGTGAAAACATTGCCTATGGAAAACCAAATGCTACCGATGAAGAAATATTCAAAGCTGCAAAACAAGCCAATGCATTGGATTTTGTGAATGGTTTCCCTGAAAAATTTGAGACTTTAGTAGGTGAAAGAGGTATAAAACTTTCTGGTGGTCAACGTCAAAGAATAGCCATTGCCAGAGCATTGCTAAAAAACCCTAGTATTTTGATCTTAGACGAAGCTACTTCATCTTTGGACAGTGAGAGCGAGAAATTGGTTCAGGAGGCTTTAGAAACGTTAATGGAAGGCAGAACAAGCATTATTATCGCCCACCGATTATCTACTATTAGAAATGCTGATGCTATTTTGGTTTTAGACAAAGGTGTTATTACCGAAAAAGGCACACACAAAGAACTCTTGAAAATTGAAAATGGAATTTATAGAAACTTAAGTAATCTCCAATTCAGTGATTTCTAAATAAAAAAAACTCCAGATGAAATTATCTGGAGTTTTTTTTTATATGAAACTTAAAAGTTTATTTTATAAATTCAATTTTTTGAGCTTCTTCAGCATTAACGCTATCAAAAAAACCTTGAGCATTCATCCATTCATCACTGAATACCTTACTCATATATCTTGAGCCATGATCTGGGAAAATAGCAATTACATTACTGTTTTCGTCAAATTCACCTTCTTCAGCATATTGTTTGATGGCTTGCATTACAGCTCCTGAAGTATATCCAACAAAAAGACCTTCAGTTTTTGCAATATTTCTAGTCATGTGAGCGCTTTCCTCATCGGTTACTTTCACAAACTTGTCAATAATATCAAAGTCAGTTGCAGTTGGAATTAAGTTCTTTCCTAATCCTTCTATTCTGTATGGATAAATTTCGTCGTTATCGAACTCTTTAGTTTCGTGGTATTTTTTTATCACAGAACCAAAAGCGTCAACTCCTAAAATCCTAATATTTGGATTTTGTTCTTTTAAATATTTTGCAGCACCTGAAAGTGTTCCTCCAGTACCAGTACAAGCAATTAAGTGTGTAATTTTACCATTGGTCTGTTCCCAAATTTCAGGGCCAGTAGTTTTATAATGTGCTTCAATATTCAAATCATTAAAATATTGATTGATGTAAACTGATCCTTTGGTTTCTTCGTGTAAACGCTTAGCTACATTGTAATAAGAACGATCATCATCGGCAGATACGTGAGCAGGGCAAAC
>JBDTNG010000280.1:0-9666 GCA_039933895.1 Flavobacterium sp.
ACTGTCTTTTCAATTTCAGACTCTTGAGCATTAGCATTTAAAGCAAAGCAAAAGATAAATAGTACTACAAAATATTTCATATTTCCAATTTTTAAACTTTGTTTATTTGTATCAATAATCTAATATTTGTTACGCTTTTGTAGAATTTATAGTACTTTTACATCTTCAAATAAAACCAACTATGTCAGTAGCTAAAAAAGATTACAAAAGAATTACAACCAAATCGCTTATCGATATGAAAGCCAATGGTGAAAAAATTTCAATGCTAACCGCTTATGATTTTACAATGGCAAAAATTGTAGATTCAGCGGGTGTTGATGTAATACTTGTAGGAGATTCGGCAAGTAATGTAATGGCTGGACATGAAACGACATTACCAATTACATTAGATCAAATGATTTATCATGCTTCAGGAGTAGTTCGTGCAGCTGAAAGGGCTTTGATTGTGGTTGATTTGCCTTTTGGTTCTTACCAATCGGATTCTAAAGAAGCTTTGCGTTCTTCGATCAGAATTATGAAAGAAAGCGGTGGACATGCAGTAAAACTAGAAGGTGGAAGAGAAATAAAAGATTCAATCAAAAAAATATTAAATGCGGGAATTCCAGTAATGGGCCATTTGGGTTTAACACCGCAATCAATTTATAAATTTGGAACGTATACTGTTCGTGCCAAAGAAGAAGAAGAAGCAGACAAATTATTAGACGATGCCAAATTATTGGAAAAACTAGGTTGTTTTGCTTTGGTTTTAGAAAAAATACCATCGGCTTTAGCACAAAAAGTAGCTGAAAGTATTACTATTCCTGTCATTGGAATTGGAGCTGGAAGCGGTGTTGATGGTCAGGTTTTGGTTTTACATGACATGATTGGAATGACACATGAATTCAGTCCGCGTTTTCTAAGACGTTATATGAATTTGTATGAAGACATGACGAAAGCCATTGGAAATTATGTTTCTGATGTAAAATCGGTTGATTTTCCAAATGCGAATGAACAATACTAATCGAATGGAAAAACACGCAGAAACTAGTCGGTTATTCCTCAAATTAATGACAATTGAAGATTACCAATTTATAAAAACCTTAGTCAATACCGAAGGTTGGATTACCTTTATTGGTGACAGAAAAGTTATTACTGACGAGGACTCAAAAAATTACATTCAAAAAATACTTGATAATAAAAACGTTAATTATTGGGTTGTGACTTTAAAAAGCGACCTTACTCCTATTGGCGTTGTTACCTTAATTAAAAGAGATACATTAGAGTTTCAAGATTTGGGCTTTGCTTTTTTACCAGAATTTGGCAAGAATGGTTATGCCTTTGAATCAGCTGATTTTTTATTGAATCAATTGAAATCCAACCAGACTATTTCAGCCATTACTAATCCTGATAATGGCAAATCGGCTACACTTCTTGAAAAACTTGGTTTTATATTCAAAGAAGAAACTGTAATTAACGATGAAGCGCTTCTTGTATATTTAAAAGTAATTTAGTGAGTACAAAAGTTATATCTACAAAAAACAACCTTCAGGTTATTCATGAAGACAATCACATTATTGTGGTCAATAAGCGTGTAGGCGATATTGTGCAAGGTGATAAAACAGGTGACAAACCACTAAGTGATGTGGTGAAAGAATACATTAAAGATAAGTACAATAAACCTGGAGAAGTTTTTCTTGGAGTGGTTCATCGATTGGACAGACCAACAACCGGAATCGTAGTTTTTGCAAAAACATCCAAAGCATTAACACGTTTGAATGATTTATTTAAAAATCGGGAAACACAAAAAACATATTGGGCAGTTGTTAAAAACAAACCACCAAAAACAGAAGATAAATTGGTTCATTTTTTAAAAAGAAATGAAAAAAATAATACATCGAAAGCACATATTAAAGAAGTTCCTGAGAGCAAAGTAGCAAGTTTAGATTATAAGATAATCAAGGAATTAAATAATTATTTTGCTTTGGAAATCAATTTACATACTGGAAGGCACCATCAAATTAGAGCACAATTGGCTGCTATTGGTTGTCCGATAAAAGGCGATTTGAAATATGGTTTCGACCGAAGCAATCCTGATGGAGGAATTCACCTTCATGCCCGAAAACTAACCTTTATACATCCTGTTTCAAAGGAAAATATCGAAATTATTGCGCCAGTTCCGACCGATAGTATTTGGGACGCCATTTAATTTTTATATCTTAGCTAAAAATAGTTGTATGAAATCAATTCCTTCTGTATCTGAGAGAAAAGAAGTCCTTAAAAAACTTCTTAAAAATGTTATCATTCATGAGGAAGAAATTCTGGAAGCGCTTTATAAAGACTTCAAAAAGCCAAAATTTGAAAGTGTACTTTCCGAAACATCTTATATTATTTCTGATATAAGAAATACTATAAAAAACCTTAATTCTTGGACAAAACCGAAATCGGTGTTTCCTTCTTTACTTAATTTTCCTTCTTCGGATTATATTTATAGTGAGCCTTACGGAAGAGTTTTAATTATTTCTCCGTGGAATTATCCATTTCAGTTGGCAATGAGTCCGCTTATTGCTGCTGTTGCTGCCGGAAACAGAGTAACATTAAAACCATCTGAATTAACACCTTATACTTCCGCCATCATTTCAAAAATCATTAGAGAAACTTTTGATGTAAAACATGTTGTGGCAGTTACTGGCGATTATACGATTGCACAGGACTTATTACAAAAACGTTGGGACTATATTTTCTTTACCGGAAGTGTTGCTGTTGGAAAAATTGTAGCCAAAGCCGCTGCAGAACATCTAACGCCAGTTACTCTCGAACTAGGCGGAAAAAACCCTTGTATTGTTGATGAAACTGCCAATTTACCTTTAGCAGCAAAAAGAATTGTTTGGGGAAAAATACTCAATGCGGGTCAAACTTGTATTGCTCCTGATTATATTTTGGTACACCATGGAATGAAAACCAAATTCGTAAACTTATTGGTTCAGGAGATTGAGAACGCTTTGGGTGAAAACCCAGAAATTTCAGAAGATTATGCTCGAATTATCAATCTCAAAAATTGGGAAAGACAATTAAAATTAATCGAAAATCAACGTATAATTTCTGGTGGAGAATCAAACAAAGACGGCTTTTACCTTGCGCCTACTTTATTGGACGAACCCAATTTAGACAGTCCAGTAATGCAGGAAGAAATCTTTGGTCCAATTTTACCAATTCTTTCTTACGAATCAACTTCAGAAATAGAAAAGATTATTTCAAAATACGAAAAACCACTATCCTTATATCTTTTTTCAGATAACAGTACATTCATCAAAGAAGTTTTGAATAAATACTCATTTGGTGGTGGCTGCGTAAATGATACCGTTATTCATTTTGCAAACAAGCGTCTTCCTTTTGGTGGCGTTGGAAATTCGGGAATTGGCGCTTACCATGGTAAACTGAGTTTTGATACTTTTTCACATAAAAAATCGATTGTAAAAAAAGGAAATTGGCTCGATATTCCTTTACGATATGCACCATATAACAATAAATTGAGCCTAATAAAGAGAATCCTTAACTGGATATAAATTAAAATTAAAAAATGGAAGAATTCAAAAACAAACCAGTAAAACTTGATATTGGTGAACAAATTAACGATGCATTTGAAATATTTAAAAAAGTAGCTGTAACCGGTGGTTTAGCCATGTTAAGCATTTATATTACAATTTTTATGTTATTTGTTATTGGAATGGGATTTTTCTTCAAAGCTGATGATGTTCAAATGGCTATGAAAAACTTCAAACCAGAAACCTTTACCTTCAATGGTCAAATGATTTATTTGGGTGCTATAGTAATATTTTCGGCACTAATTAGTCCTTTTATGGCTGGGCTTATAAAAATGGCTCGAGATGCTGACAACAATGAAGAAGTACAATTTACTTCTATTTTTGCTTATGTTAATAGTCCGCAGTTTATAGATATTATTCTTGCTACAACGACATTAACAGTTGTATCTACTGGATCTAATATGCTTTTGAAATATTATATTATTGATAGTGTAGCTACTTTTTTAGGCGCTTTAATTTCGTTATTAATTGTAGCCCTAACCTACTTGGTTATTCCACATATTATTTTTGGAAAATTAGATTTCATTAAGGCGATAGGAAGAAGTGCTAGCCAAATTTTAGCTAATTTTTTTCCAGCAATACTTTTAATGGCAATTGCATTTATTTTAGCAATCGTTGGCGTTTTTGCCTTTTGTATTGGAATCTTATTTACCATGCCTTTGATCTATATAATGCATTATTGTATTTATAAAAAATTAAACACTGACACTTAATATTAAATTATTATAAATCAAAAACCCCATTGAAAAAGTAATTCCAATGGGGTTTTTGTAATTTACATCTCTTTTTATCTTAGTACAAAAGTTGTTTTTGAAGCCAACTCGCTTTTATCAAAAACATTCACGTAATAAATTCCTTTTTCCACTTTATTGAAAGCCAGTTCGGCAGTTACTTCCATAGTTTCATTCTTAAATTTAACTGGAGATTCAAAACTATAATCTAAGATCAATTCGCCAAATCTTTTAGTTTTTCTTTTACCTACAATATTACTTTTACCATCAATAATCTGAACATAATATTCTTTATCGCAAGACTTGTTCATTTTGTTTCCTATAACCATAAATGCAATTTGAAGCACATCTACTTCCTTTGCTTTATCGGTTGGCTCAAGAACTCCTCTACGAGATTGCTTACACAATTTTGCCTTTAGATTGATCACCGATATTTTTGAACCTTTCTTAATTGTGTTACTTAAGTCCTCGTTCATATTTTTTAATGTCTCTCTGTATTTATTAGCATTGGTAAGTACTAAAATCGTGCTGTCTCTTTGAATTTTAAGCAAGTCGTAATTTCTTTTTAATTGCGCTTTTTCTTTCGATATTACGGCTACAACTCCTTTTAGCCTTCTTACTTCCATTTTGTATTTTATTAAGGAATAGGCGTCAATGTTTGTATTACTAATTTCATCCAGTAAATTAGTAACTTTTTGTCTTTCGACGATGAGCTCTGTTTTTAAATCTGAATTTTCAGAAATTGCAACTTCTAATGAGTCTTTAGATATTCTTAAATCATTTATCAAAGAACTTTTCTCATTATTGAGTATTTTCTTCGCTTCACTAAAATCATTGTAAATTTTATAAGAAAATCCTATACAACAGCACAAAGCAATTGACAATACTGCGGAAATAATCTTAAAGGGGGGCACTTTACTTGTTACTTTCATCATAATTAATTTTCGTACAATTTTTCCTAACAAATGTAAATGTTTTTTATTTTTTTAATTACACATTTGATTATTTTAATAAAAAATAGAATAAAAAAATAATTATTTTAGCTTTTTTACAAAGCTTCTTACAATTAATTAACATTAATAATAAACAATTAATAAATAAGCAAAATTTAAATGATTACAAAGATTTAATGATTAGAAAATAATGCAAAAAAAATGCTCTTTAAATAAATAAGGAGCATTTTTAATTTTTTAAATATGAGGTCTATCTCAATGTAAAACTTGTTTTAGAAACCAATTCAGCTTTATCAAATATGTTTACAAAATAAGAACCACCTTGAATATCTTTAACTGGTAAATCTTTTTCAACTTTCACAGTTTTGTTTTCATACTTCACTGTTGATAAAAAGCTGTAAGTCAATGATTTTTCACCAAATGTATCAGTTTTTTTGTCACCAAGAACGTTATTTTTGCTATCAATTACTTGTACATAATACGTTTTATCACCAGATTTTGCTACTTGATTCTCAGCAATCATAAAGCTAATCTTTAAAACATCTGCTTTACTTGCTTTGTCTGTAGTAATTTGTTTTCCAGAACTACGTTGTTTTACAGCTGAAGATTGTAAATTTAAAACAGACAATTTCGATGCTTTTTCAACCGTTTCTGCCAGTTTGTAATTTTGTTCTACCAAAGTATCATTACTTTTTCTTGATTCCCCAAGAACAACAGCAGTACTATCTCTCTGAACAGTTAATTTGTCATTTTGTTTCTTAAGTACATCAACTTGTTTCATTAAAGTAGCAACGCTAGATCTTAACTTTGCTGCTTCAATTTTGTATTTTCCCATAGCCGCAACATCTCCTTTTGATTTTTCGACATCGGCCATTAATTGTTGTACTCTATCTCTCTCCTTAATTAAATCATCCGATAAAGTTGTGTTTGAGGCAATAGCTGCATCAAGTGAATCTTTAGCTTCAGTTAAATCTTTCATAACTGAATCTTTTTCACTCATCATAACTTTTTCAACGTTTTTTGAATCGTTTGTGATTTTGTACATGTATCCTAAACTACCTAATAGTAGTAATGCTAGAATAACAATGATTGCCTTAAGACTTGAATTACTTTTTTGGTTTTCCATTTTGTTGTTTGATTTTTTTAATAATGCTAATTTATATTTTTTTATGACTTTTGCAAACTAATAACGCAAGTTTATATAAAAATAGTATTTTTGACTAAACATAAATCTACATATGGAGAATTTAATTCGCTTTAAACAATCTGATTTGGCAAAAATTACCAACTTCAGAAATGGGGAAGTAAAATTTGGAGAAAAAATAATTACTGTTCCTAAAGATGAAGATACTGCCGAATTTATTTCTAAATGCGAGGCTAAATATGTTATAATTGGTATTCCTGAAGATATAGGAGTTAGAGCCAATTTAGGTCGTCCTGGAGCAAAAACAGCTTGGGAAAGTACGATTCAAAGTGTGGCAAATATTCAACATAATAAATTCTGCAAAGGAAATTCTATATTAATTTTAGGGCAAGTAGATGTTTCTCAGGAAATGGAATTGGCCAAAGATTTGAACGAAAATATCCCCGAAGAACGCAAACAACTCTTCAAAATAGTAGAGCAAATTGACAAAGAGGTTTCCCATATTATCTTTTCAATTGTAAAAGCTGGTAAAATTCCAATTATCATTGGAGGTGGACACAACAATGCTTATGGTAATATAAAAGGTACAGCACTAGCCAAAGGAAAACCTATAAATGCAATTAACTTCGATGCCCATTCCGATTTTAGAATTCTAGAAGGACGACACAGCGGCAATGGATTTTCGTACACCTTTGAAGAAGGATTTTTAAAGAAATATTTTATTTTTGGTCTTCACGAAAGCTATACTTCCAAAAGTGTTTTAGACACTATAAAAAAATTAGACGACAGGGTTCGATACAATACGTATGACGAAATCAAAATCAGACACCAAAAAAACTTTGAACTGGAAATGGTTCAATCTTTAGAGTTTATAAAAAATGATTCTTTTGGTATTGAAATCGATTTAGATGCAATACCAAATATACCGTCAAGCGCCATGACTTTAAGTGGATTTTCTGTTGAAGAACTTCGTCAGTTCGTTTTCTATTTCAGTAAACATCAAAATGCAAGTTATATTCATATTTGCGAAGGCGCACCTTCTTTAGGAGAAGAAAAAAATAATCATTTAATTGGTAAATTAATCGGCTATCTAGTAACCGATTTTATTAAAGGAAATAGCGAAATTTAACACAAAAACACTTATGCTTCGTTTGTAACTTCAAAAGCTTATCTTTGTAGCGGATTGTGAATTTATACAATCCTAAAATTTTATTTTATGTTATTCGAAGATTTATCACTTTCAAAAAGTATTCAAAGAGCTGTTTTTGAAGAAGGATATACTAATCCTACACCCATTCAAGAACAAGCCATTCCAATTATATTAGCAGGACAAGATTTAATAGGTTGCGCACAAACTGGTACAGGAAAAACTGCAGCTTTTGCGATTCCAATCATTCACAATTTACATAGAATTGTTGGTTCTTCAAAAAAAGAAAAAGTAATCCGTACCTTAGTAGTTACACCTACAAGAGAATTAGCCATTCAAATTGGCGAAAGTTTCGATACGTACGGAAAATATACCAACTTAAAACAATTAACGGTTTTTGGTGGCGTTTCACAAGTTCCTCAAGTAGATCAGTTAAAAAAAGGAATCGATATTCTTATCGCTACACCTGGTCGTTTACTAGACTTACACAAACAGGGTTATATCGATTTAAATCACTTACACCACTTAGTCCTTGACGAAGCAGATCAGATGCTGGATATGGGCTTTATAAACGATGTAAAGAAGATTGTAAAGCTTACACCAAATAACCGACAAACATTATTGTTTTCAGCAACAATGCCAATTGCCATTCGCGAACTAGCAGAAATGTTTTTGACCGATCCTGCAACCGTTCAGGTTTCTCCAGTATCTTCTACAATTGATACAGTTGATCAACGTATCTATTTTGTGGACAAAGCAGACAAAAGACAATTGTTGTATCATGTTATCCGAAATGAAAAATTAAGCAATATCTTAGTTTTCTCAAGAACCAAACATGGTGCTGACAATGTCGTTAAAGCTTTAAGAAAACAAGGTTTAAGTGCCGAAGCCATTCACGGAGATAAATCTCAAAATGCCAGACAAAGGGCTTTAGATAGTTTTAAAAACAAAGAAACCGACATTCTTGTAGCGACTGATATTGCGGCGAGAGGAATCGATATCGAACAGTTGCCTTTTGTTATCAATTTTGATTTACCAAACATTCCAGAGACTTATGTTCACCGTATAGGTAGAACAGGTCGCGCTGGAAACGGCGGTGTGGCCATTTCTTTTTGCGGTAAAGATGAAGAAGGGTATTGGAAAGATATTATTAAGTTGACAAAAGCTAAAGTCACTACTATAGATGAACATCCTTATCCTTGGAAAAACAATGCAGGTGAACCTATAAAACCTGAAAGCAATTCCAACAGAAGCGGTGGTGCTCATAAATCTAGAAAATCAGATAATGCCAAAAAGAATAAAAAACGTTGGTATTAAAAATACAAAAAAGTCTTAGTTGGGGAACTAAGACTTTTTTATAACAATCAAATAAACAAACTAAAAAAACAACTTTTATTTTTTAATAAACATATTAGTGTAGTATTTCTTTCCTTCTGCATTAACACGGATAGAAATTCCAAAATGTGAAAAATCACCTTCAATATTTTCTTTGTGTCCTGCACTATTCAACCAAGCAGTTAAAACACTTTGTGGAGTAGAATAATTATAAGCTAAATTCTCGCTTACATTTGTAGCTCCTAATGCTTGAATCAAACTCTGAGCACGATCCTGAAAGAAATTGTGATTCATAGCTCCTGTTGAAATCATATATTGATCATGCTCTTCAGATTTGAAAGAGATGTAATCTATTATTTCTAATTTATTTAAACCTTTACTAATTCTATAATCATTTATCAATTGCATTGTTTGAGTTTCATCAGCAGTATAATCATACTTGGCATTAACTTGAGCTGCATCTACAACAGGAGTTGAAGCTACTTCATCTTTCGAACATGAAACAATTGAAATTGAAACTAATGCTAATAAAACAATTTTTAATAAGGTCTTTTTCATAATCAAGTAATTTATAATGTTGTTAATCGCTGAACTCAATATTGAATTTCAACAAGGCAACATTACAAATTAAATCGATAAACTACCAAATAAAATCGATAAACTACACAAAATCAGTTAATTGATGAAAATATTCCTACGATTAAGGAGTTTATTTTTCCAGTTTTACGAGAAAATTTGATTGAAAATTTACCGATGAAATGCTAAAAAAAATTGA
>JBDTNG010000281.1:0-10673 GCA_039933895.1 Flavobacterium sp.
ATTTTTTTGAGCTATCTTTATGATTGTGTTGATTAAAAATCGAGTGTTTAATTTGTATTAAAGTTTTTCGAAATGAAATTTTTAGACTTTTTAAAATACGTGCCAAAAATAGCAAAAGAATCGCTACCAGCGTCGATTGCGCATGCGAAAATGATTCCGCCTGGGCGTATTGAGTTTTTAAAAAATCAAGATTTCTCTGAAAAAACACCTAAAAAAGCAGCCGTTTTAATGCTTTTGTATCCAAAGAACAAAATTACTCATTTGGCTTTAATTGTTAGAAATTCCTACCCAGGAATTCATGCCTCACAAATTGCTTTTCCTGGAGGTAAAGTAGAAGAAGAGGATGGATCACTTTCCCAAACTGCTTTGCGTGAAACATTTGAAGAAATAGGAGTCGATGCCAATAAAGTAAACGTTGTGCGTGCTTTTAGTGAAGTATATATTCCACCTAGTAATTTTCTGGTTTCTCCGTTTTTAGGAATTTCCGAAGAAGAATTATCCTTCGATTTAAGCCCTGATGAAGTTTCTGGAATTATCGAATTGCCACTTTATGAGTTTCTCGATGATGAACTTGTTGTCCAAGTTAATATGTCAACTTCCTATGCCTCAAATATTTCTGTTCCTGCATTTCAAATTAATGAGCATTTGGTTTGGGGAGCAACAGCCATGATGATGAGTGAACTTAAAGAAATAATTAAAAAAGTCTTATAATTTTATACTTTTTGTAACTTTGTAGCTTATCTTTTTTAAAAATTATGGGATTATTTAAACGAAATCCTTTTGGTCATATCCTTTTTATCAAACTTTGGTTAATTAGAATTTTTGGTACTGCTACCCATAGAAGGTACAGGGGATTTAATCAATTACATGTTGACGGCTCCGAAATCATAAGAGCTTTGCCTGATAAAAACGTACTGTTTATATCAAATCACCAAACCTATTTTGCTGACGTAGTAGCGATGTTTCATGTTTTTAATGCCAGTTTAAAAGGGCGAGAAGACAACATAAAAAACGTACTATACCTTTGGAATCCAAAACTTAATATTTATTATGTTGCTGCCAAAGAAACTATGCAATCTGGCTTACTACCAAGGATTTTATCTTATGTGGGTGCCATAACTGTAGAAAGAACTTGGCGTGCCGGAGGAAAAGATGTAGATCCAAATGAAAAGAAAGAAGTCAATCCTAACGATACTGAGAATATTAGAATTGCTTTAGAAGATGGCTGGGTGATTACTTTCCCACAAGGAACTACAAAGTCCTTTAAACCTGTCCGCAAAGGAACCGCACATATTATCAAACAGTACAAACCTATTGTTGTGCCTATTGTGATTGATGGCTTCCGTCGTTCGTTCGATAAAAAAGGCTTGAGAATGAAGAAAAAAGGAATCCTTCAAACTTTTACTATCAAAGAACCCTTGGAGATTGATTATGAAAATGATACAATCGAAGAAATTGTTGAAAAAGTGGAATATGCCATCGAACAACATGCTTCCTTTTTGAAAGTTATTCCTGCCGAAGTGCTAGAAGAACAAAAAGAGTTAGACAGATTACGCCAATGGCATTATTAAAATAAAAAATGTTCGCCTTTTGAGCGAACATTTTTTTTATAAATCTATTTTCTTTAATTCTTCAAAATTCTTCTTCAGTTTTTTGAGTAAAATCCCGTAAATCAATCTGTATATTATCCAAAATCCACCCGTTAAAACTGCGGTTACTAACAACATAGCTATAAAAGAGACAATGTAAATGCTGCCCGGGATTTCCGCTATTTTTCCAGCACTTTGTATTGTTGCTTTATCTAAACTGACTTTTAAACTATAAGAAGCAAGTGTGATAAATCCAATCGCAAAGGCTACTAGATTAAATAATATATAATGCTGAACTGTTTTTCGGGTTTCCAAAATGTTTTGCATCAACTGTTTGGTATTGTCTGTAGTAGATACTTTTCTATACATCAAATAAAAACGGACAATAAAATAAATAATTACAGCATACATGATGGCCATGAAAACTTCATAGTAATTGTAAATGCCAATCTTTTTCAAAAAATCAATGTTTTCCTGATCAAATTTGGTAAAAGACATTCCAATACTTAAAATAATTCCCAAACTCAATTCGATCATGCTAATGATAAAAATCCATTTCACATTTGATGATGAATTTTTATGCAACATACCATATATTTTATCCTCCGAAACATTCGGAAAATTCTCTTTTTTATTCCAGTCTTTTTTTAATAAATCCAACTCTTCCATATTCCTCTTTTTCGTTACGGATTAATAATTTTTTTCAATTTCCCCTTAATTCTGTTCATCTTTACCCTTGCATTTACCTCACTTATTCCTAATGTCTCTGAAATTTCTGTATAATCTTTGTCTTCCAGATACATAAAAACCAAGGCCTTTTCAATGTCATTCAGCTGTTGTACCGCTTTGTATAAAAGTTTAATATGTTCTTCTTCTTCGTAGTTGTATTCTTCTTGAGATACAAAATGTTTACCGGTTTCAAATTCAATGGTGCTGACCGTTTTAGTGCTTTTCCGGTACAAAGTAATCGCAGTATTTAACGCGACTCGATAAGCCCAAGTTGAAAACTTAGACTCACCCCGAAACTTAGGGAAGGCTTTCCATAACTGAATTGTGATTTCCTGAAACAAATCATTGTGCGCGTCTTCACCTTGTGCATATAGCCGACAAATCTTGTGAATTATATTCTGGTTTTCTTTTAATTGCGCTACAAACGATTGCTCTAATGCATTACTCATATGGAGTTAGTAGTATTGATATTGATTTTGTTACAAATAAAGGTAAATTTCAATAACAATGGCAATAACAATTTTCAATCTCAATATTCAATTTCAATCTCAATAGACGCCCATTGATTTTTGCCATTGCCATTGCCATTTTCATTGATATTGCCATTGCCATTGTCATTTTTCATTATAAACTTTGTAACTTAGCAATTCAGAATTTTAGTACAACATATAAAGAATGAACATACCACAATCAGAAAATCCAAGAATTGTTATTGTTGGTGGCGGATTTGCAGGAATCGCATTGGCCAAAAAATTAAAAAATAAAAATGTTCAAGTTGTATTAATAGACAAACACAATTACCATACTTTTCAACCTTTATTATATCAGGTAGCCACTGGTGGACTAGAAGCTGGTTCTATCGCTTACCCCATTCGTAAAGTCATTCAGGAATACAAAGATTTTTATTTCCGATTGACTTCAGTGAAAGAAATCGATACTCAAAATCAAAAAATCATCTCTGAAATAGGCGAATTGCATTATGATTATTTAGTCATTGCAACAGGTTCCAAAACCAATTATTTTGGTAACAAAGAAATCGAACGCAATTCGATGTCCATGAAAACAATCCCACAATCACTCAATATTCGCAGTCTGATTTTGGAAAATTTTGAACAGGCAGTTTTAACCAAAGACATTAACGATAAAAACAGCCTGATCAATTTTGTTTTGGTTGGTGGTGGCCCAACAGGAGTAGAGCTTGCCGGTGCTTTGGCTGAAATGAAAAAAGCCATTCTTCAAAAAGACTATCCTGATCTCGATATGAGTAAAATGGAAATCAACCTCATTCAAAGCGGTGATCGAATTTTAAATACAATGAGTGAAAAATCGTCCGCTGCTGCTGAGAAATTTCTGTTGGGTTTGGGCGTAAAAATCTGGAAAAATGTACGTGTGACGAATTATGACGGGCGCACGATTTCAACCAATTCCGAATTAACTTTCGAAACTGCAACAGTAATTTGGACAGCGGGTGTTCAAGGCGCTGCGATCACAGGATTAGATGCAAAATCTTTAGTGGATAAGGTAGAACGAATTCGCGTCAATGAATTCAACCAAGTAGCAGGATACAACAACATTTTTGCCATTGGCGACATTGCTTCAGTAGAAACGGAGGAATATCCGCAAGGACACCCCATGATGGCACAACCTGCTTTGCAACAAGGCGAGGCATTAGGTGATAATTTGGTTCGATTGTTGTCAAATCAGCCCTTAAAACCCTTCGAATACAACAACAAAGGTTCCATGGCAACTATTGGTAGAAACAAAGCGGTGGTCGATTTGCCACGCTATCATTTCAATGGCGTTTTTGCTTGGTTTGTATGGATGTTTGTACATTTATTTTCATTAATCGGTTTCAAAAATAAAGCAGTGGTTTTCTTAAATTGGGTATACAATTACATTCGCTTTGACCGAGAAGGTAGACTCATCATCCGACCTTACAAAAAGAAAAGCTTTACGACTTTTACCAGTGATGAGGTTTAGCCAATAGTATTTGGATAATTACTAAACTCGAAAAACAATTTTCTAAACTTTAATAATCAAACCTACAGGGAGCATAAGAAATTATAGTCTCTGTAGGTTTCTTTTTTGAATGAAAGGGTTTGTTTTACAAATGGAGATGTTTGTTTTACAACTGAAAGGGTAATTTTTACAACTGAAGATACTTCTTTTACAATAGAAGATGTTTGTTTTGTAAATGGATGGGTGATTTTTGCAAATGAAGATGTTTCTTTTACAAACAAGGATATTTCATTTACTTTAAAGAATAAAACTTTCACTTTAATCAAGGTTTATTCCACCGAGAAAGAGGTTTTTTTACAAACGTAATAAGAAGGAGAAATACAAAACACAATGAATAAGAGAAGTAAGCGCTATAAAGCCCTGTTTCCATAATAATTAACCATCAAATCCACAAATTTACTATAACTGTCTAAACCGTCTTTCTGTTGGTTTAGTTTCAAAAAGTTATCATAAAAGATTTTAAACCCAGTATCAATAAATGTTTGATGACTTTCCCAAAAATCTTCACTTTCCTGATAGTTTTTCAATACACCAGGATTGATGGTTTTCAATAAGCGCTTAAAAATTTCCTCATCACGAATTTGCCAGTTGGCCAAACAATAGCGCAAAGCATTACTGTAACCGGAATATTTAAAATACAAATCATCATTTTTGGTTACCGCTAAAAATCCAATAAAATTAGCTTCACTTTCACTGGCAAAACCCATTTGGTGGGACATTTCATGACACGCCGTACTCGGAAAATTATACATAGGAATCATATCATTCACCTGTGCTTCATTGGTAAACGGATTCAAATAACCGCCAAACCCCATATAGGTCAAAACATAACTAAACAATGATTTCTTCTGACTAGGAACTTCGTAAGTAAAAAAAGAATATTCCTTAGAAAGATTATAATAACCGCTCAATGATTTCGTAAAAATTTCTTTTTGTGAAAATGGAATGATTATTTTTTTGGCTGTGTCTTTGGTAATCTCAAATTGTATCGCATTCGTTTTAACAATCAGTTTTTTGGTAAAATTCAATAACTGTTCATTAGAATAATCTGTTCTAAGATCCATTTTTACAAACAAAGGCAATCGGTAATAATTAAAAGCCCACAACACATTAAATATAAAATATGCCACCGAAACAACACTTACAGCAGAAAGCGCTTTAGTCTTCCAACTCACTTTCCTATTCTGGTAAAACCATTTGATCGCCCAAAGTATCAATATGCCATACAAAACATCGCCAAACGAAAACGGAATCCAACCCAACAGCGTTCTCGAAAACTTAGACAAATAAGGGTAAAACCCATTGCTGTAGTATTTTTCAATAAATTTAGGAAAGAAAGTAAGTAGTTTCAACCCAATAATTTGAATCAGAAGAAATAAAGGAAGAATGTATTTTCGTTTCACAAAAAGGATTTTAAAAACGTAAATATAAACAATATCAAGTAGCAGAAAAAGAATTTAAACTTTGTAACTTTGGCACTTTGTAACTACAAACTTAGAAATAATGAGCCAAGAAATAAGAAATTTGGAGCCAAAACAACTTTGGAACAAGTTCGCCGATTTAAATGCTGTGCCTCGTCCTTCCAAAAAAGAAGACAGAGTAATTGCTTTCATGAAAGATTTCGGAAATAGTTTAGGATTAGAAACTTTTGAAGACGATATCCGCAACGTAATTATCCGCAAACCAGCCACTCCAGGAATGGAAAACCGTAAAGCAATTGTTTTACAAGGTCATTTGGATATGGTGCATCAAAAAAATAACGATACTGTTTTCGATTTCGATACTCAAGGAATTGATATGTACGTTGATGGTGACTGGGTTCGTGCTCGTGGAACCACATTGGGTGCCGATAATGGTTTAGGTGTCGCTACTATTATGGCTATTTTAGAAAGTAAAGACATCAAACATCCAGCAATTGAGGCTTTGTTCACTATTGATGAAGAAACTGGAATGACTGGTGCTTTGAATCTAAAAGGTGGAATTTTGCAAGGTCAAATCCTTTTGAATTTAGATACTGAAGAAGACGATGAAATTGATATTGGTTGTGCCGGTGGGGTAGATGTAACCGCTGTTAGAAGTTATAATGAAGAAGAAGTTCCAGAAGATTCTGTGGGTTATTCTATTACCGTAAAAGGTTTGAATGGTGGTCACTCAGGAATGGATATTCACAAAGGTTTAGGTAACGCCAACAAAATCATGAACCGTTTGTTATTCGACGGTTTTGAGAATTTTGGTTTGCAAGTTGCTGAAATTAGTGGTGGAAGTTTGCGTAACGCAATTCCTCGTGAAAGTGTTGCTAAAGTAATTGTTGCAGGTATGTATGATGAAGCTTTTGCGTTTGATATGCAAGAGATTATCGGAGATATTAAAACCGAATTCAAAACAACTGAGCCTAACTTAACGATTGAAATCGTAAAAGGAGATTTGCCAACTAAAGTAATGGACTTAGGTGTTCAAGAAGGATTAATTCGTTCTATTTATGCTGCACACAACGGTGTTTATCGTATGAGTGCTGATATGGCTGACTTGGTTGAAACGTCTAATAATATTGCTCGTGTAGTGGTTAAAGATGGAGAAATTTCTATCCAAAACTTAACACGTTCTTCTGTAGAGACTTCAAAATTTGATTTGGCCAATGCTTTGCGTTCAGCATATGAGTTATTTGGTTGTGAAGTAACATTAGCAGGTTCTTATCCAGGATGGACACCAAATGTTAATTCAGAAATTCTAGATGTTTTGGTAGGTATTTATGAAAAACAAAACAACGAAAAACCAAAAGTTGTAGCGTGTCACGCTGGTTTAGAATGTGGTATTTTAGGAACAAATTATCCAGATATGGATATGATTTCTTTTGGACCAACGATTCACGGTGCACACTCTCCAGACGAAAGAGCAAGTATTTCTTCAGCTCAAAAATACTGGAAATTTGTCATGGAAATTTTGGAGAATATTCCAATGAAATAATTTGATTTAATAAGTCAATATTTAATAGTAAAAGGGTGTAGAAAGTAATTTCTACACCCTTTTTTATTGCCTAAATTTTAAAAAGAAAGAAAAAGATTACAATATTTATGATTTTTTAAGGAAAATCCGTAAAGTTTTTATTTGCACTTTGGCTAATTTCAGCCCATGCAATAAATACTAATTTTTAAAACATTTAATCATGATTAAGAAATTTTCAAATTTAGCAGGAGCTAGTGAATTAAGTAAAGAAGAGAAAAAAAACATTTTAGGAGCATCAGGCTTCAGAAGATGTTGCGAGTATGACTACGTTAATGGAGGTAGAGTATGTATACTTTGGGTAAGCAGTGGTCAATATTGCCCATAATCTGACAATAGTATTGAAGAGATATTTTTCTATTCAAAAAAAACCTCGCATTGCGAGGTTTTTTTTATATAAACTAACTTAAAAAAAATAAAACAATCAAAGGGAAGATAACTCCTGCCAATGCTAATTTCCATCCTCTTCGTTTAAAATTAAACTTTCCTGCTGGGATCATTATGGCGCCTGTAATGGCTATGGTTATTAATGATAATCCGAAAATATCACCGTAATAAATCCACCAATTTGAACTGGTTTTATGCAGTTTCATCATCTGACTGACGATTGGTGTTTTTGAAAACGAAACGATTTCTCCTTTTCCGGTTTTCATGTCAATTTCAACATCGTGGTTTTCAAAAGAGATTTTTAATTTGTCTTCTTTTACTTTCTGACGACGAAATTTGTCGTCAATTCCCATTTGTTTTCCTAAATCTTCAGCATACTTATCGGTTATTTCCGCTTCTGAAGCTACTTTCACTTCAATAGTTTTGGTTTCAACAGTATATTTTTCTGGATGCCAAGATTCTCTGTGGTTCATCAAAATTCCTGAAAAAGCGAAAGAGATAATCAATCCAATATAAAAATAACCTAAATCTCTATGTAATCCTCTGATTTTTTGTTGGTTCATCTTAAAAACTATAATTTACAGATAATGAATAATTTGTTGGTGCAATTGGATTCACACTATTGTCATCGTGAACATTGTAACTCAAAGTATCGAAAATGTTACTCACTTTTCCTCTGAAAGTTAATTGGTGTACTTTATAACTAATAGTAGCATCACTTTGGAAATATTCTGGTAAAGCAACTGGTTTTCTTATGTCGAAAGTTGATCTAACTTGTGTAGAACGACCTGCTGCACGAGCTCCAACATATGAATTGATAAGCCCTAAATTCATTCCTTTTAATTTTCCAGCTTCAAAAGTATAACTAAAATTTAAATTGGCTGTATTTTTTGGCATATACAATAGAGAACTTCCAACGATGTAAGTGTTACTTGATGTATATTTTATTTCGGTAAAACTATATCCAGCAAGAATTGAAAGTCCTTTAAACGGATTTGCTACCAAATCAATTTCTACTCCTTTACTTTTTGTCGCACCAGACATTTCTTTGATATTTGCATCAGTGTTTCCGTTACCTAAATATTGTTGTGCCAAATTGTTGTTTTCAATTTGATACAAGGTAACATTTGCAAATAATCGGTCTTCAAATAGTTCGTTTTTTACACCAGCTTCATATTGTGTGATGATTGATGGTTTCATTGTTTCGTTGGTTGCATAATCCTTACCAGTATTTGGTACAAAAGAATTAGAATAACTCGCAAAAATAGAATGATTCTCATTTGGCTGAAAAATCAAACCAAGTCTAGGAGAAAATGCACTATCGTATTGATTTGTTGCTGGAGTAATAATTGGTACCGTTGGAGTATAAGTTGTTTTATCAGTCTTTGTATCTTGATAACTGTAACGAACACCTGCTAAAAATTTAATGTACTTATTAAAAGTTACTAAATCTTGAACAAAAGCACCAACTCTATGAACAGGAGTAGAGGTTAAAGTATTTTTTTCCATTGCTGGAATATTGTTTCCAACAGTAGTTAAATCAGTGGTGAAAATATTTACAGTATCATAAGTTTGGTTTTTGTAAGCCAGCGCATCGGTTTTGTATGTTTCTGTATCAACTCCAAAAAGAGTTTGATGGCTAATATTCCAAGTGTTGAATTGTCCTTTTATATTTAATTCTTGCAACCAGTAATTGTCTTTCGCTTCACTTCTTTGTAGACTTCTTTTCCAATTTCCATCAGCATCTACTGATAAAACTGGTGTTGCATTAAGAGGTGTGCTCAAAACCGCATTAGGTCTTGTAGTAGCAAACAAATCGGTTTTGTAATATCTAAATGCATTTACAAAGGAAACATCCCAATTGTCTGATAATTGATGTTTAATTGTAGTGGTAAATGACGCTTGTTCAGCTTTGTTATATCCCCAAGAAACTCCTGTAAATCTACTTCTTGGTAAATCTACTAATTCATAATTAATGACACCAGCTCCGAAGTCTGGTGTTCTCCTGTCTTTTATATAATCAGCTTCTAGCAATACAGAAGTTTTATCTGTAAGATTGATTAAAAGTGATGGATTTACATATTGTGTTTCAGAGCTTACTCCTTTTCTAAAACTATTGGATTGGGTATTGGCAGCATTCATTCGAAATGCAATCTTTTTACTATTTCCTATTTCTCCATACACATCAAATGAAGTTTTGTAGAAATCGAAACTTCCTACTTTAATACCTACTTCAGCACCAAAATCAAATTTTGGTTTTTTTGTTATTAAATTCAAAATTCCACCTGCAGCAACGTTTCCGTACAAAATAGCAGCGCTTCCTTTTAAGAATTCTACTTTTTCTATACCGCTCATTTCAGTGGGCATACCGTTAAAGTAACGGACCCCATTTTTAAATGTATTTGAACTTCCTAAAGCATAACCACGTGAGGCAATTTCTTCCTGGTATCCACCAGAATTTCCCATGATATAAACTCCGTTAGTGTTTTTTAAAACATCAGTCATGTTCTCAACTTGTTGGTTCTGTAACGTTGCATGATTGATAACAGCAATACTTTGTGGTAAATCTAAAGGTTTGATTCCCGATTTTCCAACTGTTACAGCCGTTTTTTGTTGTTTTGAAGTAACAATTACTTCTTGAAGAACTTCTCCTTTTTTGTTTTTTACAGTATCGTTAATAATACTATTTTGCTCTGAAGAAGGATTTGTAGTTAAGTTGGATTGATCAGACTCTTGAGCGAATCCTGAAACACTAAAAAGTAAAACTATAGTCGGAAGTAAAATATATTTACGCATTTATTTAGAATAATTTAAAATAACGGTGCAAATATAAAGCCCACAATTGTATTCACAAAGTTTATTTAGATTAATTATTAATAATAAATTTAAATAAATTTTAACTATTTGATTTTGTGTAAAATAAGATGTTGTTTTTTTATTTTCTCTTCA
>JBDTNG010000282.1:0-9416 GCA_039933895.1 Flavobacterium sp.
GTTCTTTATCCAAGGCTTTTAGCATAATATTAGTTTCAACCAATTCTTGTAATGTAGCTAAACAAGCCGCAGCGATCACTGGATGTCCTCCAAAAGTAGTAATGTGTCCTAATTTAGGGTCATGACTTAATAAATCCATATGGGCTTCATTTGCTGTGAAAGCACCAACGGGCATTCCGCCGCCCATTCCTTTGCCCATAACGACAACATCAGGAACAATATCATAGTTTTGGAAGCCGAAAAGTTTTCCGGTCCGGCCAAAACCAGGTTGGATTTCGTCAAGAATCATGATAGCACCCACTTCGTCACAACGTTGGCGTACTTTTTTTAGGAAATCATTATGCGGTTGAATAAACCCAGCACCACCTTGAATGGTTTCGAGAATAATTCCAGCCGTTTTGGTTGTTATTTTTTGTAAATCTTCTTCGTTATTGAAAGTGATAAAATCAACATCAGGAATTAACGGACGAAAAATTTGCTTGCGTTCTTCAAATCCCATTACGCTCATAGAGCCCATTGTGTTTCCGTGATAGGCATTATGGCAAGAAATCAATTGGCTTCTTCCAGTCACACGGCGAGCGAGTTTTAAAGCGCCTTCTGTTGCTTCCGTACCAGAATTGACTAAAAAGGTTTTATTTAATTTTGGAGGCATATTTTCGGCCAATAATTTACACAACGCTACCGATGGATCTTGTGCATATTCACCGTACACCATCACGTGCGCGTATTTGTCCAATTGATCTACAATGGCTTTTTTAACGCGAGGATGTTGATGTCCTAAAGTGCAAGCCGAAACACCAGCAACAAAATCTAAATATTTTTTACCGCTTGTATCGTATATATATGAGCCCATAGCGTGCGAAACTTCCATTCCTAATGGGTGAGGAGAGGTTTGTGCTTGGTATTTGTAGAAATCGTTTAGCATGTACAGTATTTGAAACTATTTTTTCTTTTTAGCCTCCGTTTTTTTCGCAGGAGCCGGTTTGTCGTATTCTAAAGTTTCTTTTGTGGCTTCCATAGGAACATCAGTTTTTGACGCTTGGGCTTTTGCTTCAGCTTGTACTTTGGCATCTATATCGAGTTCTTCTTTGGGGAAAATATCGTCTTTTGTTAAAATCCGTTCGTCACCTCGCCAAATAAATCCTTTAAGTTTTCTCGCATTTTCAGGGAACTCAGTTTCGGGATAAATAATGCCATCAGGCTTGGTGAAAAAAGTAATACTTTCTATTTGGTTTCCATTAAGGATCATATTAATGCTGCTGCTTAACTCTTTGTTGATTCCAATGAGTTCTTGCTTGTCGTTGCGCATATGATAAATAACCTCGGTGTTTTTAACAACGTTTACTTCGTGGAGCTTATTCTCAAGGAACTTTCCGTACAAATTTTGACCTTTAACTTGGTTAAAGCCAGTACCTATTGTGTCTTTGGAAATGATAAAAGCATTGTTGAGTACCTTCAGGGAATCTATTTTTTCTGTTACACTATTTGAAATCAAGTGAATTACGTCGCCAGTCATTTGGTTACTTCCATTCCACAAAATAGGTTTTCCGATCATTTGTGTTAAACCTACTTTTTCGTTAGAATGAATTGAATCACATTTTCCACTCATATCGGTTTTGAAAAAACGGGCATTATTATAACCACGAATAATTCGGTCTCCAGGTTTACCGGTAATCAATAATTTTTTGGCATGGAAATAAACCGAATCCTTTTCAAATAAAGTAATGGCAACTGCTTTCTTAGTAATAAACATCGAGTCTTTCTGCTTATAAACTTCGGCATAATGACCTTTGACAATAAAATGATTGATGGTGTCGGTTACTTTTACATTATTCTTAGCTCTGGCAAAATCAAGTTTTCTGTCGTAATAAATATCATCACCTTCAATGAGTCGGTCTTTGTATGTGATTTTTGATTTTTTTAAAAGTCTCCCTTCGTCTTTTTTCGTATCGTAAAATCCTTTTTCAGTATAAATAGTATTCTCACTAGAAGTTATCGTTGAAGGCCCAAAAACGTAGGCATGACCTGAATTGGTGTAATAATCAAGGTGATTTGTTTTAATGGTTTGCCTCGGATTGATAACAGTAACTGCAGTTTGAAACTGGAACTTCTTCTGATTTAAAAAATAACGCCCAGACTTGCTCGTTAACGTGTTCTCCGGATCGTGAATCGTCCCGTAAGAAGTATAATAAGCTTCTTGACTTTTTCTATCAAAATTGATAGTATCGGTAGTTAGCGTCATTTTTGGATCACGCATGACTACATCTCCAGTAGCATAAGCAAATTTAGTATTTCCGTTGTATTCAGCGTATTTACTGCTCATAAAGAGTGTGTCACCTTGTACCATATTTACATTTCCAAAAACCTTTACAAAATTAGTTTTAGTAAAATGATAGGCTTTATTACAAGTCATACGTACGCCTTCGTGTAAAATAATAACATTACCAGTAAGAACGACAGCTCCCGGTATGTCTTTTACAATATCTAAAAAATCACTATGCTCAATTGTAATTTGTTTACCATTACTAACAGGCAATTCCTTGCCTTGGCTGGTAACTTGCGACCAAAGCGTAACTTGGCTGAAAAGCATGATCAAACAAATAAGACGGAAATATATTTTATTCAATGGAATTTATTTTTTTCAAAATTAAGTAAAATAAGAAAACTATAATTTTTATTAAGAATTATTTATAAAGCTGCTGCATTAATTGTCCTTAGTCTATCACAATTTCTTTCATTTTTTTTCGGTAGGCTTCCAGAATAGCTACTTTTGAAACAAATCCGTAGAATTTACCATACTTCATTACTGGTAATGTGGTTTCATTACTATCGTCGAATTTCTCCATGATGGTTTCCATGCCGTCATCAAAAGCAATGGTTTGTTTGGGCAGCACCATGATTTCATTTACGGAAGTGTATTTGACTTTAAAAGAATTAAATATCAAAGGTCTTATACTATCAAAATCGACAATACCCAATAATTTATTCTTATCATCTAAAACCGGGAATTGGTGTTGGTTTAATTCAGAGAGATTTTGTACCAAATTTTCTAAAGAGTTTTCTAAAGTAATGGTTGTAATTTCTGTTTCGATTAATGTCAGAAAATCGATACTCTGCAGTATGTTTTTGTCTTTATCACTCGTGAAGGCTTCTCCTTTATCGGCTAAGGCTTTTACATCCATTGAATGATTTTCAAACCTTTTAGAAACCGCATAACTAATCGAAGAAACAATCATTAACGGAACCATCAAATCGTAACCTCCCGTAATCTCACCAATTAAAAATATTGCAGTCAGCGGTGCATGAAACAACCCACTTAATATTCCTGCCATACCTACAATAGTGAAATTAGCTACCGGTAAAGCGTTTGAAATGCCTAATAATTGTACTGTTTTGGCAACAAAAAAGCCCAAATAAGAACCTACGAAAAGGGAAGGTGCAAAGTTACCTCCGTTACCGCCACTTCCTAATGTTAATCCCGTTGCGAACGATTTTATCAAAGCGGTTGCGCCAATAAAGATTAATAAAATCCACTCGTTTGCTTTGTATTTCTGCAGCCAGGTATTGTCTAATAATACTTCTGGATGTGCCGTCGAAAGCGTTTTGATACTTTCATATCCTTCTCCAAATAACGTGGGAAAAAAGAAAATCAAAATGGCTAATAAAGAAGCGCCAAACAAGGCTTTTTTGTAAGCACCTTTTTTATATCGGTCAAAGTAATGCTCTACTCTCCTAAAATTTCTAGCATGATATACGGAAACAAATCCAGCTAAAATTCCCAGAATAATATAATAAGGGGTGTTGTAAAAATTAAATGTCAACTGTTGTTTGAAACTCAACAAAATGTCTTGGTTTAAAACAATTTGAGATACTAAAGCGCCTGTTGCTGCCGAAATCATAATGGGTATAAATGCCGAAATACTTACATCGGTCAAAACTACTTCAATGGCAAATAAAACTCCTGCAATGGGAGCGTTAAAAGCGGCTGCAATTCCCGCTGAAACTCCACAGGCTAAAAGTAAAACCCGGTCTTTTTGACTCAGTTTATACTTCTGCGCAAAATTAGATCCAAAAGCGGCTCCTGTAATCACAATAGGGCTTTCCAATCCTGCTGAACCTCCCAATCCTACTGTTAAGGAACTGGTGATGATTTGCGCATACATTTGTCTCTTAGGGATAATTCCTCCTTTTTTGGCCACGGCATAAAGGATTCGTGAACTTCCTTTTTCTAATGAGCCATCTAGAAATCTTTTAATCACCAAAACCGTGAGCAATATCCCTACAATGGGCAAAATACAGTTGATGAAAGGTAATTTTAAATAACGATTCAGGTAATTGGCAAATAAAAAGGCATTGTGTGCAAAGCTTTTAAGGATAATTACAGCAAAGGCACATGATATAGAAATAACAACGCAAGCCAGATAAATGAAATTTCGTTCCGACAGGATTTCTTTGGCTACAAAGAAAATGGTCTCGAAACGGCGGACGATGTTTCTGAAAAATAGTTGTATTGTTATGGAAGTACGATTTGGCATTTTATGATTTTCGGTAGAAGCAAATATACTTCAAAGTATTCAATTGAAAAAAAACGCCTTGAAAAAATTCAAAGCGTTTTTTAAGTATTATTTCATAATAGTCTGTTTCCTGTCCGGTCCAACCGAAACGATTGTGATAGGAACTTCAACTTCTTTCTCAATAAAAGCAATGTATTCTTTCAACTCTGATGGTAATTCATCGTACGTGCTCATTCCTGTCAAATCAGCTTTCCAACCTTTAAATTCAGTATAAACAGGTGTGATGTTTTCTGGCTCGATGTTGTATGGTAAATGAGTAATGTTTTGTCCTTTGTAATTGTATGATGTACATACTTTCAAAGTTTCAAATCCTGAAAGGACATCGCCTTTCATCATCATCAATTGTGTTACACCATTGACTTGAACTGCATATTTAAGGGCAACTAAATCCAACCAGCCACAACGTCTTTGACGACCTGTTACCGATCCAAATTCGTTTCCTACTTTGGCCATTGTTGTTCCAGCTTCTTCAAAATCTTCAGTTGGGAAGGGTCCGCTACCAACGCGTGTTACGTATGCTTTGAAGATTCCGTATACTTCTTTGATTTTATTTGGTGCAATTCCCAAACCTGTACAAGCTCCTGCAGCTGTAGTGTTTGATGATGTTACAAATGGATATGTTCCGAAATCAACGTCCAATAATGATCCTTGCGCGCCTTCACATAGAATAGATTTCCCAGCTTTTTGGGCTTGGTGTAAATATTCTTCTGAATCAATGAAGTCTAACTTTTTTAATTCTTCGATGGCTTCGAAAAACTCTTTTTCTAGTTCTGCCAAATTGTACTGAATAGATACATCGTAAAATTTGATCATTTCCTCGTGTTTGTTAGCCAAAGCACGATATTTTTCTTTAAAGTCTGCTAGTTCGATATCACCTACACGTATTCCGTTACGACCGGTTTTGTCCATATATGTTGGTCCAATTCCTTTCAAAGTAGAACCAATTTTGGCTTTTCCTTTCGATGCTTCCGAAGCTGCATCTAGTAAACGGTGTGTTGGTAGTATTAAGTGTGCTTTTCTTGAAATGATTAGCTTCGATTTTAAATCCAAGTTGAATTTTGCTAATCCGTCGATTTCCGATTTGAAAACAACTGGGTCTATTACGACACCATTTCCAATGATATTAATATTGTTTTTATGAAAAATCCCTGATGGAATGGTTCTCAAAACGTGTTTTATTCCGTCAAATTCTAGTGTGTGTCCTGCGTTTGGTCCTCCTTGAAAACGAGCAATAATGTCGTATTTTGAGGTTAATACATCGACAATTTTCCCTTTGCCTTCATCTCCCCATTGTAATCCTAGTAGTAAATCTACGGTCATTGTGTTGTTGTTTTATTTAGTATTGTGTAGTTATTTCTTTCGGTTCGCGTAAAAGTATAATGAATGGTTTTGAATTTCGATATCGAAAATTTCTTCCATTGTTTTTTTGATGGTCTGAATCCTTGGATCACAAAACTCAATTACTTCTCCATTATCAAGCATGATAATATGATCGTGTTGTTTGTCGAAGTATGATTTTTCGTAATGTGCCTGATTTTGACCAAATTGATGCTTACGAACCAATGCGCAATCTAAAAGTAATTCGATTGTGTTGTACAAAGTTGCACGACTCACACGGTAGTTTTTATTTTTCATTTTGATATACAAATTTTCTATATCAAAATGTTCTTCGCTATCGTATATTTCTTGGAGTATAGCATAGCGTTCAGGCGTTTTGCGGTGGCCTTTCTGTTCAAGATACATTGTAAAAACATTTTTTACAATCTCTTGATTGTTACTATTATCTGTGGCTATAAGTGTCATATCTGGCAAAGATAATCAAAATGTATTAAAGAGAAAAGCGAAAAGATAATTGATAAAAGATATTAAAGAACAGAAGAATGAAAAAAAACAAGATTCTCATTCGTACTTTATGTTTTACTCCTTCAAGTTGCTAAGTCATTTTTTATCAGTTGATAAACAGTGACTTCTATAATGACAAATCAATTTTTTTCTTTGTAAGAAAAAGGTTAAATTTGTATATGTAAGTACTTTTGGATAAAAATAACTGCATTGTCCTCTTTCGTTTTAACTGCTCATCTTTTACGATTATTAGCATGAAAAAAGAAATAAATAATACCGTTCATGAGGAATTAAGGAATTCGGGTATTGAGATTATGGGACATCGCGCTTGGGGTACTCATTTTTGTAATTTCTACGAGTCTAAACAGGATCTTCTTGATATTTTGGTTCCCTATTATAAAGCAGGACTAGAGAATAATGAGTTCTGCTTCTGGGTCACTTCAGAACCCATTACTCCAGAAGATGCCCTCCACGCAATGCAAAAGGTAATCCCTGAAATCAATCAGTATATCAAAAATAAAAATATCGAAATTATCCCCTACAACCAATGGTATCTTACAAATGGTAAGTTTAATGATGAAATTGTATTGAAAAAACTGCTGGAAAAAGTTAAAACGGTGCTCAAACTCGGTTTCGACGGAATGAGGGTGCATGGAAATGAAAGCTGGCTGACTCCCGAAATATGGAAGAATTTCATCGAGTACGAAAGAAAATTGAATAACACACTTGTCGACAATCGTATTCTGGTATTATGTACCTATCCGCTTGCAAAATGTGATGCAACTGCTGTGTTAGATGTAGCACATGTGCATGATTGTGCTGTTGCCAAAAGAAGCGGAACGTGGGAAATTGTTGAAGCGCCTAAAGTAAAAGTGACTAAAGAACAGGTAAAAGCAGAGAACTTCCACCTTGAAAAACTTGTAAAAGAAAGAACGTCCCAACTTGATATATTAAATACTGAACTAAAAAAGGAGATTTCTCAGCATAAGAAAACAGTAAAAGTATTAAAAAAGGCAGAAGAGAATTACAGAGAAATCTTTGATAAAGCTAGTGATGCCATCTTCGTCAACGAACTAGGTACCGGGATGATTATCGATGTTAATAAAAAAGCCTGTATCATAACCGGATATACAAAAGAAGAATTCATCAACGGACATCCTTCCGACTTCTCATCTTCTGAAGGAGGTTTTACATTAGCAGAAGCTAACTCAAAAATTAAACAGGTCGCTACTGAAGGGGACCAAAACTTCGAATGGCAGTTCAGGTATAAAGACGGAAGTATTCATTGGATCGAAGTCAGTCTGACCATTGCTAAAATTGCTGGTGTTAAAAGAATTCTGTCTTTCTTCCATGAAATCGATGATCGTAAAGCTGCCGAACAAATACTCGCCAAAGAAAGAAGGGAAAAACAGAGACAAATTACCGAAGCTGTGATTACAGCTGAAGAAAGCGAACGGCAGGATATTGGACGTGAACTACACGATAATATACAGCAAATTCTAACTACCTCACGCCTCTATTTAGATCTGGCAAAGAAAAAAGAAACTACGAATGCGAATACTTATATTGAAGAAGCTCAAGGGATGATTACTAAAGCGATCAACGAGTTAAGGAGTTTGTCGCATTCCATGATTTTCCCATTTCAGGACGGCCAAAACTTAACGGAGGCTTTTCATCACTTGGCCAATACTATTTCTAATACCACCGGATTAATTATCGAGATTGATATCGAAAATATTCATGATGATAAATTCCCAGACAATCTCAAATTAGCAATTTACCGAATCGTTCAGGAGCAATTTACTAATGTTATCAAACATGCTAATGCCAAAAAAGTGATTCTTAAAATGCACAGTAATGGTGAAGAAATAACGCTTAGCATAAAAGATGATGGCGTTGGTTTCGACACTTCCAAAAAAACTAAAGGCTTCGGACTCATTAATCTTAGGACAAGGGCTTCTTTGTGTAATGGTAAAATGCAAATTATTTCCTCAGTAGGTAAGGGCTGTGAACTGCTTATTGTTTTCAATTGTAGTTTTTAGTTTCCCATTCAACATACTGTCGCATCAATTTCTTTTGTACAAATTCGATGCATTACTGTAATTACATATTTTATGCTGTAATCGTATTTTTTACACTGTAATGGTCTACTGTACTACTGTAAAGATGTTTTTTACACTGTAATTGTATTTTTTACACTGTAATTGTCTACTGTACTACTGTAATTGCATAATATACGTTGTAATGGCTTACTGCATTACTGTCACCACCCAATGTGTTACTGTAATAGCATATTTTACGCTGTAACAGTCTACTGCAGCACTGTAATTTTCCAATATTATACTGTAATTGAATATTTTGTACTGTAACGGTCTACTATATTGCTGTGGTGGTTTGCTGTATTACTGTAAGAATATATTTCCTGCTGTAATAGTATATTTTGCTTCTGTGTATTGATTTTCAGATAAATAGCTTATTTCATACCTACTGTAGTGTTATATTTTTCTTAATAGACTACAAATAACGTATGATTTATGACGTATTTTCTTATAAAAATTTTTAATTTTGCCGCAACTTAAAATTAAATACAATGTCAAAAGGGGCCAAATTGAGAATGGAAGAATACGTACCTGCAGGTACTTTTTTGAAAACTAGTTTTGTAAGAGACAGAGCTGAGTTAGTAACACGTTTTAGCGAGTTTACGGCCGAGTTTGAAAATGAGTTTGAAACACAACTGAACACAGTAAGTCAGTTGGAGCAGACCTTAAAACTAACCAAGGATCAAAAAAGGATAACCGCAAATTTGTATGAAGCATCCGATGCTTTAAGCAAAGAATTAAATTTTCTCTCTTTTTACTTTAAAAGAGCAGAGCTTGAAACCGACATATTAGTGCAAGTCAAAAGCGATTTAAGAACCCGAAACATCGAAGGTGCTTGTTATAAAATGAGTGGATTAGTGCAATATGTTGCCGAAAACGAAGACATCCTAGTCACTAAAGG
>JBDTNG010000283.1:0-3571 GCA_039933895.1 Flavobacterium sp.
ACAAAAAGTAATTACTGACACTCATCTTGTGAGAGAAATTGATGTGTTTTCGAATGGTCTTGAAGCGTTAAGATTTTTAGAAGACGCACAATTTGATAAGAAAAAACTGCCTGATCTTATTCTTTTGGACCTTTTTATGCCAGTAATGGATGGATGGGGATTTCTTGATGAATATTTATTATTACAAGCAAAACTAGCCAAAAAAATACCCATTTATATAGTCTCCTCCTCTATTGACCCTTACGATATTCAAAAATTTAAATCTATAAAATCAGTCACAGATTTTATAGTAAAGCCTATGACTAAAGAAAATTTTTTATACATATTAAAAAATCATACTACAAGAATGGCAGGATGATTTTTTACTATATCACTCATTATAAATCAATTACAAAAACAGCGTATGTTAAAAAAATGTTAAAAAAATCTTTTTAAAAACCGTAAGTAAATTAGCTCCGTATATGCCAATATAACAAATTAAAAAATTATGAAAACACAAAAATTTTTCTCAATTGCTATTCTAGGTTTAGCATTGGTATTTGGAGCTAACTCATTTGCACAAAAAACAGTAACAGTAGGTGGAGCACCTATGTATCCAACAAAAAACATTGTTGAAAATGCCGTAAACTCGAAAGACCATACCACATTAGTAGACGCTGTAAAAGCTGGAGGTTTAGTAGAAACATTACAAAGTAAAGGACCATTCACGGTTTTTGCACCAACAAACGAAGCTTTTGCAAAATTGCCAGGCGGAACTGTTGAAACTTTATTAAAACCAGAAAACAAAACCATGTTACAAGGTGTTTTAACATACCATGTTGTTGCAGGTAAATTAGACAGTAAAGCTATTGCTGTAGCAATAAAAGCAGGAAATGGAACAGCAGTTTTTACAACTGTTCAAGGTGGTAAAATTTGGTGTAAAATGATGGGAAAAAAATTAGTCATCACTGATGAAAAAGGAAATATGTCAACAGTAACAATTGCAGATGTTTATCAATCAAACGGTGTAATTCACGTTGTTGATAGTGTTATAATGCATAGTTAACCCAAAGAACAGATCTAAGCATTAAGGAAAATCCCGATACGTCGGGATTTTTTTTATACAAAAAAATGATTTTCAGCGTTATAAGTACTAAATACCTCAAATCATGAAAAAAATTGTTTTATTAATTTGCTTGTCATTGCTTTTTTCTTGTAAAAGCAAAAGACCTGATTCGAATGAAAAATCGTTGGAAATAGTAAGTCCAAATGATGTAAATGTTGTCAAGAAAAATAGAGCTTATGATCTTGGGAAAAGATTATTGGAAACATGTAATACTTCACATTTTAAGGGATTTTCTAATACTGAAGCTACCGAAAAAGTAATACAAAATGCAACAATTGAAAGAATTACAGTGACTTGCAAAAAAATAAATTTTAGAAATGGAAGATTCATTTCTTTAAATTTAATTGATGTGACACACGACAAAGCAACTGACCAATATATTTTCCATTATGCAATAGCTTACGAAAAGAAATATTTCAAGCGTGAATTGATGGTGACTGTTGATTCTGATGATAGAGTTTCTGCAATTTCAACTAAAGAAATAGCGCCAAAACCGCTTTAGGATTCGTTTAATATTGAAGATTTCCAATATATTTGTAGAAAATAAACCTTTAGTTTCAAATAATGAAAATTGTAATATCGCCAGCCAAATCCTTAGATTTTGAAAAACAATTGCCTACCGAACAATTTTCAAAGCCAGCCTATTTAAAGCAAACCAAAGAAATTGTCAAAGTTTTAAAAAAATTAAAGCCTAAAGATTTATCGGAACTTATGGAAATTTCAGATAATTTGGCCGAACTCAATTGGAAACGAAACAAAGCATTTAAAACACCTTTCACGTCAGAAAATGCAAGACCAGCGGTTTATGCTTTCAATGGTGATGTGTATTTAGGATTGGACCCCTACTCTATTCCAGAAGAAAAATTAGCCGTTTTACAAAGCAAACTACGCATTCTTTCAGGACAATACGGAATTTTGAAACCGTTAGATTTAATGCAAGCATATCGACTGGAAATGGGATCACAATTGGCAATTGGAGAACATAAAAATTTATATAGTTTTTGGAAAGAAATCGTGACCAATGCTTTAAACAAAGAATTAAAAAAGAATGAATTGTTTATCAACTTGGCGAGTAACGAATATTTTTCTGTGGTGGATGTTAAAAAGCTAAAAGTTCCGGTTATCACTCCAGAGTTTAAAGATTTTAAAGACGGAAAATTAAAAATGATTTCCTTTTTTGCTAAAAAAGCGCGAGGTATGATGGTACGTTATATTATTGACCGTGATATTGAAACTTTGGAAGGTTTGAAAGCATTCAATTATGAAGGCTATCAGTTTGATGCTAATTTATCGAAAGGAAATACGTTGGTTTTTACGAGATAGTTTCTATAAGTACTTTTATGCGTGAGGGATGGAAGTGAAAAGCCCACAGACGAGTGAAGTGAAACGAAACTTGTCGAGGACTTGCAACGAACAGCCCGACCCGAAGGGGCACGCCCAAAATAAATGTAAAAAAAATCCCGCCTATTGAGAGGCGGGATTTTTGTTTTTAGTCATTCATCGAAATCAAAAACTCTTCGTTGTTTCTGGTTTTCTTGAATCTATCGTTTATAAATTCCATGGCTTCTACAGGATTCATATCGGCCAGATATTTACGCATAATCCACATTCTTTGGATTGTTTTTTCATCTAATAATAAATCATCACGACGTGTACTTGACGATGTTAAATCTACAGAAGGGAAAATACGACGGTTCGCAATTTTACGATCCAATTGTAATTCCATATTACCCGTTCCTTTAAATTCTTCGAAGATTACTTCGTCCATTTTTGAACCCGTTTCAGTTAATGCAGTTGCAATGATACTTAATGACCCTCCACCTTCAACATTACGAGCAGCTCCAAAGAAACGTTTTGGTTTTTGCAATGCATTCGCATCAACACCACCACTTAAAACTTTTCCTGATGCTGGTTGAACCGTATTATAAGCACGTGCCAAACGCGTAATCGAATCTAATAAAATTACGACATCATGACCACATTCTACCAAACGTTTTGCTTTTTCCAAAACAATATTGGCAATTTTAACGTGCTCTTGTGGTTCTCTGTCGAAAGTAGAAGCTACTACTTCTCCACGAACGCTACGTTGCATGTCGGTTACCTCTTCAGGGCGCTCATCAATTAATAAAACGATTAAATATACTTCCGGATGGTTTGCAGCAATAGCATTCGCAATATCCTTTAAAAGCATTGTTTTACCTGTTTTAGGCTGTGCTACAATCATACCACGTTGTCCTTTTCCAATTGGAGAAAACAAATCGATGATTCTTGTAGATATTGAACTTCCTTTTTCAGCCAAACGAAATTTTTCTGTTGGAAAAACCGGCGTTAAATGCTCAAAAGAAACTCTGTCACGCACTACTTGAGGATCATGACCGTTTATTTTTAAAACTTTTACTAATGGAAAATATTTTTCTCCTTCTTTTGGAGGGCGCACCACTCCTTTTACGGTATCTCCAGTTTTTA
>JBDTNG010000284.1:0-22366 GCA_039933895.1 Flavobacterium sp.
TCTTTACTTCTGATTACCTACATGAAAAAACCGTGCCAAAATTTTGTTAAATTCGTATTAAACTTAAATTTTTTATTAGAAAAGATAATTATTCTGTAAAATCTAAATCCTTATTGTGTGTCTCCTGAATGGTTAAAGTGGCGTAGATAGCGAATGTAAACACTATAGTGCCTACTATACTTGCCGCCATAATTACACCGTTATTTATTTTTAAACTATCGAAAGCAAAAAGCATAAGCGGTAACATTCCTCTAACCATATTGGGAACAGTGGTGGTTGCTGTGCTTCGGATGTTGGTTCCAAATTGTTCTGAAGCCACGGTAACAAACATCGCCCAATAACCAGTTCCTAGTCCGAGCCAAGCGCAATAGAAATAATACATGTTCTCCGATTTTGTTCCTCCATAAAGCATCAATAGGATTCCGATGATTGTAAAAAGCATCATGTAAAAGATTGCTTTCTTTCGGGATTTTAACCAATGTGAAATAAATCCACTGGAGAAATCACCTACAGATATTCCGATGTAAGCCCACATAATGGCTTTTCCGGGTGTAATACTTTCGATGCCAAATGCAGGAGCAAATTGGTTTCCCATAACCGCTAAAATCCCAATGCAATACCATGTTGGTAGTCCAATGGTGATGCATTTTATGTATTTTATGAATCGTTTTTTGTTGGTAAAAAAGGAGAAGAAGTTTCCCTTTGCCACAGTAGCGGTTTCTTCTAAACTTTTATAAATACCGGATTCCACCACACCAATTCTCAAGAACAAAAGCAGTAATCCTAATACTCCACCTGTAAAATAAGCAATTGTCCAATCTCCGGCCAATTCAACAGTAAGTTGAGCAACCACAGCACCAAGCAAACCAAAACCAGCGACAATAGAAGTTCCAATGGCTCTCAATTCCTTTGGTAATGATTCGGAAACTAAAGTAATACCAGCGCCCAATTCACCAGCCAATCCTATTCCGGCGATAAATCTAAGAATAGCATAAAGAGTAGTTTTATCTTCAAAAGGAAATTGTGGTAAAAACCCGCAGGCAATATTGGCTATAGAGTATACAATGATAGATCCGAACAAAACAGACAAACGTCCTTTTTTGTCACCCAAAATCCCCCAGAGAATTCCACCAATAAGGAGTCCAATCATTTGAGTATTCATGATTAGTGTTCCAGCTTTATCTGGATCTAATCCCATGCTTTTTAAACTGGGAACTCGAACAATGCCAAAGAGTAGTAAATCGTAAATATCTACGAAATAGCCTAAAGAAGCTACAATTACAGGTAATGAGAATAATATATTTAATTTCTGTTGGGTAGAAAATTGTTTCATTAAGTGGGTATTTTCCCCAAATATAGATTTTTTTGTGGAAGAAGAGAAAAGAGGATAGAAAATAGAGAATAGAAAATAGAGGAAAGAAAAATAGGAGAAGGGAAAAGGGATAAGGGGAAAGATTGCTTCGTTCCGATAGCTATCGGAACTCGCAATGGCGAGGGAGAAGTCATGCGAATGGTTGTCTATTCACTCTGAACGGATATCTATTCAATGTGAATGGTTGTCTATTCAATGCTAACGGATGTTCATTCACTCTTAACGGATGTCTATTCAATGCTAATGGATGTTCATTCACTCTGAACGGACGTCTATTCAATGCTAACGGGTGTCTATTCACTCTTAAAGGATGTCTATTCAATGCGAATGGGTGTTCATTCACTCCTAACGGATGTATAATCAATGCGAATGGATGTTCATTCACTCCTAACGGATGTATAATCCATGCGAATGGTTGTCTATTCAATGCGAACAGATGTTCATTTAATGTGAACAAGGGAAAGGAGAGAAGCAATAACAAAGGGAAAAGGGGGAAGGTTTTATGCTAGTTTCTAACTCTTCGTAATAATTTCAGCCAATAACTTTTTAGCTCTTAACAACTTGATTTTAACATTGTTTAAAGGCTCATTCAAGTCGTCAGCGATTTCCTGATAACTCATTTCCTGAAAATAGCGCATTTGGATGACTTCCTGATAGGCGGGTTTCAATTCTTTGATGAATTGCAGCAATCGGGATAAATTTTGCTCAGTAATGAGTTTGTCTTCGGCAGAAGGAGAGGAGTCGGCCACATTATAAGCAATGTGATCTTCTTCGTCGGTAATGTCGATAAATAGGGAAGATTTTTTCTTTCGAAGTAAATCAATGTGTACATTTTTGGCAATAGCAATCAGCCATGTGTTGAATTGGAATTCAGGATTGTATGTGGCTATTTTATCAAAAGCTTTGGAGAAAGTTTCAATGGTAATGTCTTCGGCATCGGTTTCGTTTTCTGTTCGTTGCAGCATAAAACCATATACTTCATTCCAATATTTGTCGAGAAGAAAAGTAAAAGCAACTTGGTCGCCTAATTTTGCTTTTTCTATTTGATTTTTTATTTCCAAGTGACTGGTTTTGAAAAAATATTCCTAAAAAACACATTTAATTGTGTGAATATAAGTATAATTTCTAGAACTGGAAACCAATACATCACATCTTTTTCTTTTAGCTTTCCAGCAGAAAAACCTAGCGATAACCAAGCGATTAGATATCTAAAGAAAATAAGAATTAAAACGATAATCCATTGGTATTGAAAAACCAATAACACGATAGGGAGTAATAAAAACAACAATTGTGACATGTAAAAAAGGCCCAATTGCGTTCTGTCGAATGATTTGTAATATTTTGCTGTCGATACATGACGGCGTTTTTGCATGAACCACTCTTTATAGGTGTGTTTTGCTTCAGAATAAGTAAAACTTTCAGCATTGTAAGCAATCGCTGTTTTTTCTTTTGTAGCTGCTTCGTTAATGAATAAATCATCATCGCCAGAGCGAATTTTCATATGATGCACAAACCCGTTTGCGTTGAAGAACTCTTCTCTTTTGTAGGCTAAATTTCGGCCAACACCCATGTAAGGTTTTCCGATTTTTGCCCAGGAAAAATACTGAGTTGCTGTTAGAACCGTTTCGAAACGGATGAGTTTGTTTAAGAATGAATTCTTTACTTTTTCGTAAGCGCCATAACCTAAAACAATCGTTTTGTGTAATGTAAAATGAGAAGTCATTTCGGAAATCCAATCTAACGAACTTGGATAGCAATCGGCATCAATAAAGAGCAAATAATCTTTGGTAGCAGCTTTGATTCCTAATGTTAAGGCGAATTTTTTATTTCCCCAAAAAGCTTCGTTATTTTCAACTTTAACCAATTTTACTTTTTTGTATTGTTTTTCAAATTGTTCAAAAACTTCTAGTGTTTCATCTCGGGAAGCGTCGTCAATAAGTATGATTTCGAAATTTGGGTAATTTTGATTCGCTAAAAGCGGAATGTATTTTTTTACATTTTCTTCTTCATTTTTGGCGCATACAATTACAGATACAGAAAGATGTTTTTTAGTGGTTTCCTGAGGTTTTGCAAATGAAAATTTCCCGAAAATCAATAAGTAATAAACAACCTGTATGGCAGTAATTCCGATAAAAATGTAAAGTAAAATAAGTAAAAATTGCTCCATAAAAACATTGAAAATTGATGGTGCAAATGTAGTTATTAATTGATAATTAACAATTGATAAATGATATTTATAAAATTATATTTTATGGTTTTTTTTCATCTCACAAGCGATTTGTTTTGCATTTGAATCTCCTGTGTTTTCTAATTCAGAAATGATGTTTTGGAAGTTTTTTTGGTCTCTGTTTTGAGAGAGTTTTTTTACCGCATCGATGGACGTGATTTCGATTTCAAAAGCAACAATGCCACGCGCTTGCATTATGGTTTGTTTTGATAAATCTTCTACTCGCACTGGGTTTTTGGAGTTTTGTTCGTATTTATCGACTAATTTTTTTAACGATTGCACGGCTTGGTCATGATTCAGTACCGTTACTTTTCCGTAGACATGAACCGCAAGATAATTCCATGTAGGCACATTTTCGTGGTCGTACCAAGAAGAAGAAATATAGGCATGAGATCCAGAAAAAATGGCTAAAACTTCGGTTTGGTCTGAAAAACTTTTGCTTTGCGGATTTTCTTTGGAAACATGACCTACAAGAATATCATTTCCTGCTTCATTTTTGGACAAAATCAAAGGAATGTGAGTTGCCCAAAGTTTTCCATTGGTTTGATTGACCAAAATGGCGAATCCGTTTTCGTGAAGGAAATTTTTGATTTCTTCCTGATTTTCGTTTTTATAGATTTCTGGGATGTACATTGTTTTAAAAATTAAATCACATTTACTTCAGCTTCAATCGCAATACCGTATTTTTCTAAAATTGTTTTCTGAATGTCTTTGGAAACATTTAGAATTTCCTGACCTGTGGCATTTCCATAATTCACCAAAACCAAAGCCTGATTTTTATGAATACCGGCATCACCAAAACGTTTTCCTTTGAAACCTGCTTGCTCGATTAGCCAACCTGCGGGTACTTTGACTTCGGTTTCTGAAACATCGTAATGTCTTATTTCTGGAAATTTCGCTTGAACTTCGTTGAATAAAGTTCTCGAAATAATTGGATTCTTGAAAAAACTACCACTATTTCCTAATTCTTTTGGATCCGGTAATTTACTCTGACGAATGGCAATCACCGCATTACTTACATCTTTTAGTGTGGGATTTGTAATGTGTTGGTTTTCCAATTCTTTGGTAATATCACCGTAAGAAATATTGATTTTATGATTGGTTTTTGTCAATTTAAAAACCACAGAAGTAATAATGTATTGGTCTTTGGCTTCATGCTTGAAAACACTTTCGCGATAACCGAAATGACAATCTTCTTTGGCGAATGTCTTCATGTTATGCGAGGCAATATTCATGGCGTCGCAGGAAACAAAAGTATCTTTCATTTCGGTGCCATAAGCGCCAATATTTTGAACAGGAGTTGTGCCTACATTTCCAGGAATCAGAGACATATTTTCTAATCCGCCGAAGTTTTGATTGATGGTCCAAAGTACAAATTCGTGCCAGTTTTCACCTGCTTGACTTTCGACCCAAACAAAATTGTCGTCTTCTTTTATGATTTTTTTTCCTTTCAAATCCACATGAATGACTAAAGCGTCGACATCTTGCGTTAAAAGCATATTGCTTCCGCCTCCCAAAATGAATTTTTTTTCCTTTGGATTTTCTTCCAAAATAGTTTTCAAATCGGCAATAGAATGTACAGCTACAAATTGTCGGGCTTTGGCTTCAATACCAAAAGTATTATAGTTCTTTAAAGAGAAATTTGGAATTATTTTCATAAAAGGTAAAGTCTATTTGTATGCAAAAATAAGGCAAAGAATTCTAAACAAACTTTTGAAAGTAATTTTTTTGCCAAATATGTAGCATAAATAATGGCATAACGTAAGGAATGATTTTGTTGTCGCCTTTTTTTACATGATTGACTAATTTTCGACCGTTTATATTTTCTAAAAACGGCATGTTGAAAATAGCACTTGTGGCAAAATCTTCCAGCTCATCTTTGAATTTTGAACTGCTTAATAAATACGTTTCCCAAGGCGTGCTCAAACCAATTTTTCTAAAATCCAGCACTTCCTGAGGTAGTTTGTGCTCCATTACTGTTTTTAGAATGTGTTTTCCTTTTTTGCCTGAAAATAACCATTTGTCGTCTAATGTTCCTAGGCCAGCAATTAATCGTTGGTCTAAAAACGGTTGTCGGCATTCGATGGAAGCGCCCATTGTACAACGGTCATTTCGGTCTAAAAGCGAGCACATATAGGTATGTTGGTCGAAATACAAAGCTTGACGCTGTAAATTATTAGGATACAATTCCTGAGCGTCTTTTATAATTTGATAACGGTAGGCGTTTTTTGGTTTGTTTTTTTGCCCGTAAAAAGTATTAATGTCTTCGGGATAAATATTGGAACCATTGAATATGAGTAATTCGGAGGATTCTTTGATTCTGGAATAGCGAATAAGCTTGTCGTAACGGGGATTGTTGTTGAAATATTTCAAATTGCTTATTTGTCCAATCACTTTTAACAAAGAAGGATTTTTTAAAGCTTTATATCGAATGTAACCACCCATTAATTCATCGGCCCCTTCACCTGAAAGCAATACTTTTACTTTTGAATTGGCCAGTTGAGAAACGGCGACCAAGTGTGGTTCGTTAAGATGCATGATGGGTTCGTCCTGAAAATAAGTCGCTTCAATAAGTCGGTCATATAAAGCATCTCCTTCCACTTTGATGGAATTGAATTCATAATTGTATTCGGAAGTAATTTGTTTAGCTAAAAAGGATTCGTCGTGTTTTTCTTCTGAAAAGCCAATATTAAAGGTTTGAATATTTTTATAACCTTGTTGGTTTAACGAAGATAAAATAGAGCAGGAATCCAAGCCTCCGCTTAACAAAATTCCCACAGGAACGTCGCTTACCATTCTAAGTCGAACCGATTCGAAAAAGGTTTCTTCAAACCATTTTTTAGGATCGATTATGGTATTAAAATTTTGAATTTCGTGTTTTAAATTCCACCACTGTGTAGATTTTACATTGCCATTTTCATGAATGGTCATGTAATGTCCGGGCATTAATTTATTTACGTTGTTGTATAAAGTATCTTCACCAGCAACAAATCGATTGAAGAAATATTCTTCCAAACCGCTTTCAGATATTTCAATTGGAATTCCAGCCGTAAAAAGTGCTTTTTGTTCAGAAGCAAAATAAAGTGTGTTTTTATAAAACGAATAATACAAAGGTTTTACGCCCATTCGGTCTCTAACAAGAATCAATTTTTTTTCTTCTTTGTCCCAAATGGCAAAAGCAAACATACCATTCAATCTGTGAAGCATATTCAAACCGTACAATTCATAAAGCTTGAGTAAAACTTCTGTGTCGGAACCAGATCTAAGTGATAAGCCTTTTTCTTTTAGTTCAGGATAAAAGGATTTGTAGTTGTAAATTTCGCCATTAAAAATTAAAATATAACGACCATTTTCGGAAATGAAAGGTTGGTGTCCAGCGGAAGAAGTGTCTATGATGGACAAGCGTCTGTGTCCTAATCCTATGCTTTTATCAATAAAAAAACCTGCGTCATCAGGGCCGCGATGCTCTAATACATCACGCATCTTTAGCAGCTGATTTTGGTCAACTACTTTTTGATTAAGATGAAAAATTCCATTTATCCCACACATAGATTCTAATTACACCTTTCGGATGTTATTTTTTATCAAGTTGTATTTCATAATAAAAACGGTATTGATTTTAAGATGATTTTTTTTTCGTTTTAAGCAAGCTTTAAAATTACGTACGACAAAATTGTGGTCGTTAGTTTTGATAAATTTGACATTTAACAATTTATATGGAAAAACCGCAATCTTGATTATTTGTAATTATTACTTTTACAATATATCTTCCTAAAGTTCACTAAATTATCTTTTTAAATTTGATTTAGCTGTTTTTGGGGCCATTTTTTTTTATTATTTCAAACGGTAACTTAAATCGCTAAAATTTGTAGGTAATTTTGCGATAGATTACTTTTTTTGGGGTATGTAAAAGTAATATAAAAATGAAATTTAAAAAAATTAAGATTTTATTTTCTGAATTAATTGGTGATATACCTCGGCCATTTTTTTCATATTGACAGCATAATTCACATTTTCCTCTACAAATTTTCTATTCTTCAAAATAGTTGTTTGCCGGATTTCAATGTTTTGGAAAGCCCATATTATTTCTTCAGCCAATTTTCTTTCATCTTCAGAAGGAACCAAACTACCATTATCTCTATGATTTATCCAACTTCTATTCCCAGCTAAATCGGTTACAATGGGATAATTTCCACAAGCCATAGCTTCAAATAATGATGCTGAAACTCCTTCAGTAACTGGCATACTGATGTATAAATTTGATTCTTTGAGTAGTTTTGGTAATTCGTTGTTGGAGATTCTTCCTGTAAAAATAACTTGATCTTCAATGTTTAATGTTGTGGCTAATGCTTTTAATTTAGACAATAAAACACCGTCACCCACAATAGTCAGTTCAAAAGGAATATTTTGTTCTTTGAGTATTGAAAAAGCCTTTAAAATGACATCATGCTTGTACTCTGGCAAAAGAGAACGCGTAACAATAGCCTTTATGATCGGGTTTTTTGAGGTGTCTTTAAATTCAAAAAAGTGAAGATTAATTCCTTTAGGCATCATCATTACTTTGGACATATCCACATTACTTTTTTTCATGTGTTCTGCCATGATGGGTCCCCAAGCGTGGATTAAATCGGCTTTTTTGTAAGCATAATGCTGTATGATTTTTTTTAATGGATAGAGTGGTGAATTTTCAGGCCATAAATCGGTTATCCCTTGTTGTGCTATGGCTTTTGGAAATGCTCCAGAAAGTGCTGCTAAAAAACCGTAACTGGTTGTTCTTTCCGCAATAACCATGTCTGGATTTAATTTCCGTACAACACTTTTTATGGCTAAAAAAGACTTTGAAAGTTCCATTAACCTTTTTAATCGACTAATACCATTACTAGAAGTTTTTAGTTCCCAAGTTATGATTTCAAAGTCACCAAATTCTTTCAGCCCATTCATCCAAGTAATGGCGTCGGCTCTATAGGTTTCTCCAAGAAAAAGAATTCGTTTCTTTTGCATAATCAATATTATTCTTCGGTTTCTAAAGCACGGTTTAAAAACTCATTTAATGGTTTCAAGACTATTAACTTTTGTGCTATTTTTTTTGAAAAATCTTTGTTTAAAAATAACTTGTCGTCTATTTTCTGTGAACAGGTAAAGCTTTTTAATTTCAAAAATTCAATAGCAGGATCCGTTGGTTCGTATCCTTTTGGTGCTTTTTTCAGTACATTATTTTCTTCTCTAGAAATCGCTTTAAACTCTTTTTTAAAATTCTTATCGTTTACAATTTCTTCTAAATCGTCATGAAAAAAGGCAATTTCTTTTCGTATTTTTTTTAATTCTTCTGTTTCAGGACACCAAACACCGCCAGCAATAAATGAACTGTCTTTTTCAAAATGAATATAGTAGCCTGGGCTATTTTTTCGATTTTTATTGGTAGTTAGCCAAACGCCCATATTGGTTTTATAAGGAGCTTTGTCTTTAGAAAATCGGATGTCGCGATTGATTCGAAAAGTACAATTTTTAATTTCTAATAAGTCTAAAGACGGGTCTAAAGGTTTCATTTCTTCCAAAATAGAAGCAATAAAACTATGATAGTCCTTTTTGTAACTTTCATAACGTTTCTTGTTGGCATGCATCCATTCGGTGTTGTTATTGTTTTTTAAATCTTCAATAAACTGAATTGCGTCTTTAGAAATCATACTACAAGTGTTTTTTCAAATCTTCTTCTGATATGTAGCCCGAATTTCTCCAAACTTCTTTTCCGTTTTCAAATACAACAATAACAGGTAAGCTATCTAATTTCATCAAATCAACTAATGTCTTGTTTTTATCAGCATCCAATCGAACAATGGTCATTTTGCTTTTAAGGTCTTCCTGCATTTTAATCAGGTATGGGCCCATTTTTTTGCATGGAGCACACCATTCTGCATAAAAATTAACAACTACTTTTTTGTCTGATTTTAGCAATTCGTCAAATTCCTGATTGCACATTCCGATGATTTTATCACTAGGCTTGGCCATTCCGTTAGCATTCCATTTCATGATACCACCATCTAGATTGTAAATTGATGTGAATCCTAATTCGGCTAATTTATTGGCTGCCTGAGCACTTCTTCCACCCACTTTGCAATACACGAAAACTGGTTTTGTTTTATCGTATTTTTCCGCTTTTGAAACAAAATCATCTCCGTTCCAATTCACATTTGTAGCATTTTCAATATGCTCAACGCTATATTCATCAGGAGTTCTAACGTCTAATAACTGTGGGTTTTCGGTCGATTTTAATTTTTCTGCGAAAGTCTTAACATCAATAGTCTGAATGGCTTTTGAGGTCTGCCCCACACAACTGGTCAACAAAAAACAAATGGTGCATAATTGGAGTAAAAAGGTTTTCATAATTCTAAATTTAAGGCTAAAGTACTAATTAAAGATTAAATATTTTATAACTCTGGTGTGTTGATTTCACAATATTTTCAGTTCTATCTGAATGAGTATCAGATATAAACAGTTGGCCAAAATCGTCATTGTTTACCATTGCCACAATTTTTGACACGCGCGTTTCGTCTAGTTTGTCGAAAATATCATCAAAAAGTAAAATAGGTTTTTCCCCACTTTGCTTTTTTACAAATTCAAATTGAGCCAATTTTAATGCAATTAAAAAAGATTTTTGTTGGCCTTGTGAACCAAATTTTTTAATCGGATAATTTTCAATATTAAAAGACAAATCATCTTTATGAATACCCACGCTGGTATATTGTAATATTCGGTCCTTGCTTATATTTTCTTCTAAAAGTGATAGTAGACTCTGATTTTCTAACTGACTTTCGTATTCCAACTGTACTGTTTCAGACGAATTGGAAATATTTTGATAGAACGAATTAAAAATAGGAATAAAATCAGATAAGAATTGTTTTCTTTTTTGAAAAATATTTTGGCCTAAAACATCCAATTGTTCATTATAAATTTCCAATGTTTCTGTTTCGAAAACGCGATTTACTGCAAAATATTTCAGTAAAGCATTTCTCTGACTAATTATTTTTTGGTACTGAATTAATTCTTGCAGGTACTGATTGTCTAGTTGTGAAATCACGCTGTCTACAAATTTTCTTCTCGTTTCACTACCTTCTCGAATTAAATCGGTGTCTGTTGGCGAAATAATAACCAACGGGATAAAACCCAAATGATCGGAGAATTTCTCATAAAGTTTGCTGTTGCGTTTTAATATTTTTTTTTGCCCTTTCTTCAAACTGCAAAGAATATTCTCTGTTCTGTCTTGTTTTTCGAATGTACCATCAATTACAAAAAAGTCTTCACCATGCTTAATATTTTGAGCGGCAAGTGTGTTGAAATAGCTTTTTCCAAAGGATAAATGGTAAATAGCATCGAGGATATTTGTTTTTCCAACGCCGTTTTTTCCAACGAAACAATTTATTTTATGCTCAAACTCAAAATTGGCTTCGTTGAAGTTTTTGAAATTAAATAAAGAGATTTTTTTTAAGTACATAAAATAGGGGCAATTGAGTGTTTTCAGCCAAAGCCAAGAAACTGGTCGCAAATTATTAAAAATATAGTGAAAACTTGTTTTGTTTTGAATAAAAATTTTATTTTTGCACCTCACTAATTTAAATACAAATGGCAACTTATAATAAAAGAGGATATAAAGCTCCAAAACCTGAAGCTGAAAATGTTGAAAACGTAGCGGATTTAGAAAACGAAATCAATGTAGACGAAAAAAACAGTACTACTGCTAATGTATTCAATACTCTTGATGAAACAGCTAATAAAACTGAAGAGTTTATTGCGAAAAATCAGAACATCATTTTATCTATTGTAGGTGGAGTTGCTCTTGTGGTTGCTGGATACTTAATGTACAATAAATTTGTTGCTGCTCCGAAAGAAGATACAGCAGCTAGCGACATGTTTCAGGCACAACAATATTTCAAACAAGCTGTTGAAGGTAATGTTGCAAACGATTCATTATACAATTTGGCTTTAAATGGTGGTGAAGGAAAACAAGGTTTCCTAGGTATTATAGAGTCTCATTCTGGTACAAATGCTGAAAATTTAGCGCATTACTACGCTGGAATGTCTTATTTGAATACAAAACAATTCCAAAAAGCAATCGATCAATTGGCAAAATTCAGTTCGAAAGATCCAATGATGAATGCAATGGCAATTGGTGGAGCAGGTGATGCTAATGCTGAATTGAAAAAATCTCAAGAAGCTTTAGACCTTTATGTAAAAGCAGCAGAAAGCAATAAAAATGATTTGACAACACCTCGTTTCTTATTGAAAGCTGGTCAAACCGCTATGACTTTAGGTAAGAAAGCAGAGGCGCTAAAATATTTTACTGATATCAAAGAAAATTTTGAATCAACTCCAGAAGCTCAAAACATTGATGCTTTAATTGGAATGGCACAATAATAATTTGGATTTAAGCATTAGGATTAAGGATTTAAAATTACTAAATTCGTATTCCTAATTCCTTATTAAATTATGGCTACAGCAAATAAAAACTTATCAAATTACGATAAAAATTCAATCCCAAGCGCGAAAGATTTTCGGTTTGGGATTGTTGTTTCAGAATGGAACGATAAAATTACTGAAGGTTTATACCGCGGAGCGGAATTTGCATTATTAGATTGCGGAGCAAGACCTGACAATATTATCCGTTGGAATGTTCCCGGAAGCTTTGAATTGATTTACGGAGCCAAAAAAATGATTGAAACACAAAAAGTTGATTGTGTGATTACCATTGGTTGTGTGATTAAAGGAGAAACCATGCATTTCGAATTTGTTTGCGAGGGTGTAACTCAAGGTATCAAAGATTTGAACGTATTGTCTGATGTGCCAACCATTTTTTGTTTGCTGACTGATAACACCGAACAGCAATCTATCGATAGAAGTGGAGGAATTCACGGAAACAAAGGAACTGAAGCGGCGATTGCAGCGATAAAAATGGCTTTTTTAAGACAACAAGCAAACAATCGTTACCAATTTGACCAGAAATTATTGCAGGAACACCAATATCAAATTGAAGAAAGTAAAAAGCGTTTGGAAGAATAAATGATTGCAAACGATTTTATATAGTTTAAAAACCTACTTTTTTAAGTAGGTTTTTTATTTTTAAGATTATCTTGGCAATAAAAACCAAAACCTTTTCCTTAAATTTGCGAATATGTGTTATAACTCATAACCCATAATTTATAACTCATAATTTTTCAATGTCAAGCATAATTCAATTACTTCCCGATCATGTTGCCAATCAAATTGCCGCTGGAGAAGTGGTTCAACGACCAGCTTCGGTTGTTAAGGAACTACTTGAAAACGCCATTGATGCCGGCGCAAGTGATATTAAGTTAATTTGTAAAGAAGCTGGAAAAACATTAGTTCAGGTTATCGATAATGGAAAAGGAATGACCGTAACCGATGCACGCTTGTGTTTCGAGCGTCATGCGACTTCAAAAATACGTCAGGCAGAAGATCTCTTCGATTTGCATACAAAAGGCTTTAGAGGGGAAGCATTGGCTTCTATTGCCGCGATTGCGCATGTAGAAATGAAAACCCGACAAGATCAAGAAGAATTGGGAACGCATATCGTCATTGAAGGCAGTAAATTTGTTTCACAAGAAGTGGCTGTTTTACCTAAAGGAACTTCTTTTTCTGTTAAAAATTTATTTTATAATATTCCGGCACGTCGTAATTTTTTAAAATCTGATGTGGTCGAATTACGCCATATTATTGATGAATTCCAACGCGTGGCTTTGGCACACCATAATATTCATTTTACCTTATACCACAACGGAAGCGAGTTGTTTAATTTGCCCCAGTCCAATTTAAGACAGCGTATTGTTAACGTTTTTGCGGCCAAAACCAATGAAAAACTAGTACCTATTCAGGAAACCACCGATATTTTATCGATTAAAGGTTTTATTGGAAAGCCAGAGTTTGCCAAGAAGAATCGTGGCGAACAGTTTTTCTTTGTGAATGACCGTTTTATCAAAAGTGGTTATCTGCATCATGCTGTGATGGCTGCCTATGAAGGTTTACTTCGTGATGGTGCGCAACCGAGTTATTTTTTATATTTGAATGTGCCTCCCCATACTATCGATATCAACATTCATCCCACAAAAACGGAAATTAAATTTGATGATGAGCATGCTTTGTATGCTATTTTGCGTTCGGCATCAAAACACAGTCTAGGACAATTTAACGTGGCGCCGGTATTGGATTTTGAAAGAGATTTTAACCTAGATACGCCTTACAGTTACCAAAATAAAAAAGCAGAAACACCAACCATTCAGGTGGATAGTAATTTTAATCCTTTTGTAGAAGACAAAAAGCAGAGTAATTTCAGTTTTAAGCCAAAAAAGGAAAGTCAGCCACATTGGGAAAGTTTGTACGTTGGTTTGAAAGATGAAGTAGAACCGCAGGAAATTCATTTCGAATCAGAAGCTGTGACCAGTTCATTGTTTTCTGAAAATGAAGTTGAAAAAGCACCGACTTCGACCTATCAGATTCACAAAAAATACATTGTCAACCCTATTAAATCAGGGATGTTGATTATTGACCAGCAAAGAGCACACCAGCGCATTTTGTATGAACAATTTTTAAAAAATATAACGATTCATCAGGCAAACAGCCAGCAATTGTTATTTCCATTGACATTGTATTTCTCTGGAAATGAAATCGCTTTAATTCAAGAACTGAAACCTTCTTTGGAAAGTACAGGTTTTATTTTTGAAGAAATCACCAAAGAATCAGTTGTTATTTCAGGTTTGCCAGTAACCGTAACAGAAAGTGAAGTATCGATACTTTTGGAACAATTGGTCACTGATTTACAAGATGAAGTTCCGGACAGTAGTTTCAGTCAAATGGACAGTATGGCGAAATCGATGGCAAAAAGTTTAGCGGTTAAAACCGGAACGTATCTCACGGAAAGTGAACAGGAAAATATAGTCAATAATTTGTTTGCTTGTAAAGAAGCGGCAATTTCACCCTTTAATAAAGCCACTTTCATCACTTTGAGCGTGGAGGATTTAGATAAAAAGTTTAGTATATGATGCAAATTACACCAACCGTTAAACAACTAATCATTATCAATGTATTAGTTTTTATTGGCTCTCAAATACCTGGTATTAGAGATCTGTCTTATGATTACTTTTCGCTTTACTCTTTTGAGAACCCGAATTTTCATTTTTGGCAGCTTTTAACTCATATGTTTATGCATGCACCTTTCCCTAATTTATCTCACATATTACTTAATATGTTTGGGCTTTACATGTTTGGTTCTGCTTTAGAGCATTATTGGGGAGGGAAAAAATTCTTTTTTTTCTATATTTCTTGTGGATTAGGAGCAGCCATTGTTAACAATTTAGTGAGTTATTATAATAATGATATAATGAGTGTTGCCGTTGGTGCTTCAGGAGCTATATATGGTGTTATCGTTGCTTTTGCTTTCATGTTTCCTGAAGCTAAATTAATGATGATATTTCTCCCAATTCCAATAAAAGCGAAGTATTTTGTGCCAGCAATTGTGGCTATTGATTTGTTTTCTGGAGTAACTGGAACCACTATTTTTGGAGGCGGAAATATAGCTCATTTTGCTCACGTTGGTGGAGCATTGGTCGGATTTATAATGATGTGGTTTTGGAGGAAAAATTCATTTAACGATAGACGCTGGAATTAAACAATTCAATATAATTTAGATGAATATTTTAGACGATTTAAAATTAGAATATAAAACAGGCGGTATTGCTGTCAAGCTTATCATTTGGAATGTTGTTTGTTTTTTAATTTCTATTCCATTGTTTTATCAGTTCAAAATAACGGAATTTGATTTTCCTAATTGGCTTTGTTTAGTTTCAAGCCCTTCAGATCTATTGTTAAGACCATGGACATTAGTAACCTACGCGTTTTTGCATAATTCTTTTTGGCATTTGTTATTTAATATGATGGTTTTAAATTTTTCTTCCAGATTGTTTTTAACATACTTTACTCAAAAGCAACTTTTAAGCGTTTATATCTTGGGTGGAATATTTGCCGGATTGATCTTCGTTTTTACTTTATATTTTTTAAATGTTACTGCTCCAATTGTTGGTGCTTCTGCTGCAATTATGGCCGTTTTAGTTGGTGTTACTACATATCAGCCATTGATGTCTATTCGATTGTTACTTATTGGATATGTGAAATTATGGCATCTAACAGGTGTGATATTGTTGTTGGATTTACTTCAGATTGGTTTAAGTAATGAAGGAGGGCATATTTCTCATCTTGCAGGCGCTTTGTTTGGTTTTGTGTACATCAAAACATTGCAGAATGGAACTGATTTAGGAAGTGGTTTGAATACTGTTTTAGATTGGTTTGCTAATATATTTTCACCCCAAAAAAGCACACCTTTTAAGAAAGTACATCGCAATCCTAGACCTGCAAATATTGGGAAAAGCACCAGTAAAATTGTAACAAAAGACAAAACACAGCAACAAATAGATGAAATATTGGATAAAATAAGCAAATCTGGTTACGATAGTTTAACCGCCGACGAGAAAGAGTTTCTCTTCAAAGCAGGTAAACAATGATTTAATTTCTGACAAAAAAATCGTTTATTTGTAATTGATATTCAACAAAGTAAAAAAAATGAAGAACCTTTCTCGGTTTAATAAATTAATTTTTTTTTGTAATATAGTGGTAACTGTATTGACTTTTGTTGCTTATGTTTTACCCTTTTTAGCGCCCAAATGGTTTCCTTTTTTATCGGTGCTAACCCTTATTTTGCCTTTGTTTTTAATACTTAATGCCCTATTTTTTATTTACTGGGCCTTGCAGTTCAAACGACAAATGGTTTTGTCTGGATTGGTGCTTATTATGGGCATTACTTTCATTAATAAGTTCTATAAATTTTCATCCAAAAACTTAGAAACGACCGATAAAGATTTTGTAGTGATGAGCTATAATGTTCGTTTGTTGAATCTTTTTAATTGGATTCCGAGAGAAAATGTGGCGCAAGATATTCTTCATTTTGTCAATGAAAATAATCCAGATGTTTTGTGTATTCAGGAATTTTCAACTTCGGCAAAAATTGATTTAAAAATATATCCTTATAATGCTATTTTTATGAAAGGCAATAAAATAAGGACGGGTCAGGCTATTTTTTCAAAATTTCCAATTGTAAACGAAGGGGAATTGAAGTTTCCCGAGTCAAATAACAATGCCATTTTTGCTGATGTTAAAATTGGAAAAGACATCGTTCGTGTGTATAATTTTCACTTGCAATCAATTAAAATTTCACCTGACGTAACTGAGATTAATGAAAATGTTGAAGGAATAAATCAGGAAAAATCACAAGTTATTTTCAAAAGAATCAGTGAAGCATTCAAAAAGCAACAGCAACAAGCTGAAATTATCATGAACCACAAAATGTCTTGTAAATATCCATTGGTTATTTGTGGTGACATGAACAATAGTGCCTTTTCTTATGTGTATCGCGTTGTAAAAGGGGATTTGCAGGATTGTTTTGAAGAAGCTGGAAAGAACTTCGGACAGACCTATAACTTTAAATATTATCCAGCACGAATCGATTATATTTTTGCTGATAACAAAATGAAGGTGAAGAGTTTTACTAATTTTCCTGACTTTGTCAATTCAGACCATCTTCCGGTTATGACTAGAATGTCTATTGAATAAAAAATTCGGGATAATAAGATGAAACTATTATTTCTATTCTTGATTTTTTAAATATTCCAAAGCAAAACGCCCCTCATTAAATAGCAAATCCAAAATGCTTAAATTATTGATAAAACCGTGTTTTTCTCCAAAAACTTGTGTGTAGGACTCAAAGGTATTGGTGTCTTTTTTTCCATTGGCTAATAAGCGAAAATCAATAAAATTATCAGTTTGGTGGAAATATTCGGTGGTTTTTTGATTTCCAACATTCAATCCCAAACATTTTGAAACGGCAGTTATGGTTTCATAATTTAAATCCATCAAGAAAGTATGCTTTTTGGTAAAAATAGGGGAAAGGGTGTCCTCATAATATTCAAAAAAGGGAGAGGTTCTATACGCTGCTTCCAATGATTTGAAATGTTGTTTTTGCCAATCGAAAGCGGTTTCCAGTTTAACATCTTTGGTTTTTTGATGTGCTTGTGGAGAATGTTTTACCGGGATATTCAACAATTGAAGACCATTTGGACTATAAATATACATCCTGTTTCGATTGGTTTGCTTCTGAAAGTTGTCTTCCATTTCAAACGTAATCGAATCAGCTTTTGCCATAGCCACAAAATGACTTATGGATGGAAAGTAGGTGGGATGTATTAAGATGTCCATAAGGCCATATAAAGTTTAAAAGTCATAAAGTGTGTTAGACTAAATGACTTTATCAGTATTATTAATTTTTCTACTTAGAAATAAAACTAAGCGTTACTTGCTTTTTTCTTTCTGAAATAATCAAATCCAAACCAAGCTACTAAAGCGATTAGGAAATATTTAAAGTAAGAAGTAGGTTGTCCATCTCCTCCAACAGTACAAAATACTCTGTCCCAACGGATTTTTTTATAAACTTTTGACCAAGGCACATTTGGGTCCAAACTAAACCAAATGAATACAGGTTTACCAACTACGTGATCAAAAGGTACAAATCCCCAGTAACGACTGTCTTCAGAATTATGACGGTTGTCACCCATCATCCAATAATAATCTTGTTGGAAAGTATAGTTTATAGCTGGTTTACCGTTAATTAATATTTGACCTTCTTTTTCTTCCAAGGTGTTGTGTTCGTATTCGGTAATCAATCTTCTGTAAAACGGTAAAGATTCTTTGTTTAAAGCCACAGTTTTATTCGCTTCAGGGATATATATTGGACCATAATTGTCTTGAGTCCATTTTTGATTGTGTGGAAAAAGTCTTGGATCAGATTCAGTATCGATTACTTTTTCAATCGATTTTATGGCTGGATTTTGTTTTAATCTCGCAGCAGTTTCTGCCGTTACGGATTGTAAAAAATATTCATTTGGACGGCCAGTTGGTCCAAAACCATCTGTGATTTGTAAATCTTCACGTAAATACTTTGTACTGATCTCAGACAAGCCAGATGACACAACAATATAAGAATATTGTGGTTTTGCTCTTTCAGGTAAAATTAATCTTTTGTTGTTGATGTAAACATCTCCATTCTTGATCGATACGTTATCTCCAGGTAATCCTTGACAACGTTTTACGTAATTTGAACGTTTGTCTAATGGCTTGTCAATATGTCTATGAGAATTGTCTCTAAACTGATAAACGGTATCTACTGGCCAGTTAAAAACAACAATATCATTGTGTTCTATTTTTTCTAGTCCAGGAAATCTGAAAGAAGGTAGTTGCGGCCAACTTAAATAAGATTTCATTTTTGTCATAGGGATACTATCATGAACCATTGGTAATGCCACAACAGTTCTAGGAGTTCTTGCTCCATAATGAAACTTGCTCACAAATAAGAAATCACCTATTAGTAACGATTTTTCTAAAGAAGCAGAAGGAATGTTAAAAGGTTGTATTACATAAGTGTGAACCATAGTAGCGACAACAATAGCAAACAACAATGAGCTAACAGTATCACCCGTTTTTGTGGTTGCTAACAGACTTCTATCGCGTTTGTATACTACATTTTCAAAATAGTTAACATAATAAATATAAAAACCAAGTGTAACTACACCAAGAACAGTGTCTTTGGTACTGTTTTTACCAAAGCTTCTTAATGTTTCAACCCAAACGACAATAAACATGATTAAATTGACAATAGGGATAAAAAGTAATGCTGTCCACCAAGTTGGTCGGTTAATGATTTTCATTAAAACGATTGCATTATATACAGGAATAGCAGCTTCCCATGATTTCCTACCTGCTTTCTCGTATAATTTCCATGTTCCTAAATAATGCACTATTTGAAGTGCCAGGAAAAATATAAACCATTGTAATATTGTCATTTCTTTAAAGTTTAATCGTTTATGTATTTAATTTTAGGGTTTAAAAATTTAAAACATCTTTCATTGTAAAAACACCTTTTTTATCTTTTAACCATTCTGCAGCAATTACCGCTCCAAGTGCAAAACCTTCGCGATTGTGTGCTGTGTGTTTGATTTCTATTTGATCAACTTCAGAATCATAAAAAACACTATGTGTTCCCGGTATGTTTTCAATACGTTTGGCATCAATATGAATTTGTTTCGTCTGTTCGTTGTTTTCTAAAGTCCAGCCAGTATAATCTGAATTTTCAATAATTCCATTTGCTAATGAAATGGCTGTTCCACTTGGCGCATCTAGTTTTTGAGTATGGTGAATTTCTTCCATTGAAACTTTGTATTGCTCCAAATTGGACATTATTTTTGCCAAATAATTATTCAATTCAAAGAAAACATTCACACCCAAGCTAAAATTAGAACCATAAATAAAACCTCCATTTTTCGCATTACAAAGAGAAATCATCTCATCATAATGTTCTAGCCAACCCGTAGTACCACAGATCACTGGAATATTAGTATTAAAACATTCTGAAATGTTACAAACAGCACTGTCAGGAACACTAAAATCGATAGCGACATCAGCGTTTGAAAGCCCTTCATAGTTTGAAGTACTGGATTTTCTTAAAACTATTTCATGACCTCTTTCTAAAGCAATTCTTTCAATCACTTTGCCCATTTTGCCATATCCTAAAAGCGCAATTTTCATTAACTTTTGTTTTTGAATTTAGCAATTAAGAGGGTCAATAAAATACCGCTAAACGCCCCTATCACAAAAATGGATAAAAACTCAATCGCGCGAATATTCTCTGTTCCTTTTATTCGTGTAAAATTGCCAATTGATAGTACTAGTAATATTGCAATAAGAGGTATTTTTTTATCTTTCATAGTTTAAAAATTATAGTTTAAAGCTAATCCAACGTTTTGTTTGTAGTTTATTTGGTTTTGATAGAAATCAGGTCTAACAGTCAATTTTCCATTGACATTAAACTGTTGTAAATGCGCGGTAACATTAGCATCAACAATATTTAAAATGTACAAAGCAACAGTAACAAGCAATGACAAATCTTTATTGCGTTGGTGGTATTTTTGTGCGTCAATCAGTTTGGCTTCCGACAAAATTCCTTGAAATTTATCAGGACTGGTATCACCTAAAAGAATACGCTGTTTGTAGGCGTCTCTGTATTCGTTGTATTTTTTTTTATTCCATGAATAAGAATAAATTCCGGTACCTATAGCTGCAAAAACAATAGGAACTTTCCAATATTTTTTATTGTAAGCTTGTCCCAATCCAGGTAAAAGTGCCGAATAAAAAGCAGCTTTTGCAGGAGCCAATGGATTTATTTTAGTTTGAATAGTATCAGTATCGACATTAATCATTTTAATATCATTTTGACTAAATCCAGAAAAGTTTCCGAAAAAAGTACAAAAAAATAATATGTAGCAACAGATTCTCACTAACCTTTAATCAATTTAATGATTCTATTAAAATCTTCTTCCGAATGAAATGGAATAGTGATTTTACCTTTACCATTTCCAGCTACTTTTACATCTACTTTAGTACCAAAATAATCATTGAATGATTGCTCTTCAGTTTCTGCGATTGCAAAAGAAGCTGCTTTTACAGCCGAAGTTGTTTTTGGTTTCAAGCTCTCTTGGTAATTTTTCACCAAAGCTTCTGTTTCACGAACAGAAAGGTTTTGACTTACAATTTTTTGATAAATATCAGCCTGAATATCATGGTTTTCCACATTGATAATAGCACGTCCGTGACCCATAGAGATAAATCCATCTCTAATGCCAGTTTGGATAATTGGATCTAATTTTAATAAACGTAGGTAGTTGGCAACGGTTGAACGTTTTTTTCCAACACGGTCACTCATTTGTTCTTGTGTCAATTGAATTTCGTCAATTAAACGTTGGTATGACAATGCAATTTCGATAGGATCAAGATCATGACGCTGGATGTTTTCCACCAAAGCCATAGTCAATGATTCATTATCATCAGCCAAACGGATGTAAGCAGGAACGGTAGTTAAACCCACAATTTTTGAAGCACGTAAACGACGTTCTCCAGAAATTAACTGGTATTTATTAAAGTCCATTTTACGGACAGTAATCGGTTGAATTACACCCAATTCTCTAATGGAAGTGGCTAATTCTTGTAATGATTCTTCGTTAAAATTAGTTCTTGGTTGAAACGGATTGATTTCGATTGCATCGAGTTCAAGTTCGATAATATTTCCAACAACCTTGTCTGCATTTTTATCGGAAACGGATTTAATATCATTCTCAGGATCTTTCAATAAAGCTGATAATCCTCTTCCCATTGCCTGTTTTTTTATCGCCTGTGCCATATTTCAACTAACTATTTTTCTTTATTATTTCTTCTGCAAGATGTAAGTAATTTGTAGCTCCTTTGCTTGTAGCGTCATAGTTTATAATGCTTTCGCCAAAACTTGGTGCTTCACTTAACTTGATATTTCTTTGGATAATGGTTTCAAAAACCATGTTATTGAAGTGTTTTTGAACTTCTTCCACCACTTGGTTTGATAATCTTAAGCGAGAATCATACATCGTTAAAAGCAATCCTTCGATATCCAAATCAGGATTGTGTATTTTTTGAACACTTTTAATCGTGTTTAATAATTTTCCAAGACCTTCCAAAGCAAAATATTCACACTGAATTGGAATTACTACAGAATCTGCTGCTGTCAATGCATTTAAAGTTAATAAACCCAATGATGGTGCACAATCTATAATGATATAATCGTATTTGTCTTT
>JBDTNG010000285.1:0-17313 GCA_039933895.1 Flavobacterium sp.
GACTTTTAGATTTTCCAACACCTAAAATTTCTAGCTTTCCATACTCATTTTTCTTGCCTATCATAGCCACAATTTTAGTTGTGCCTATATCAAGTCCTACTGCTATATTCTCTCTTTCCATACTTTATTATTTAGTACAAACCACTTGTTTGGTAAACTTCAAATTGATTAACTTATATGAATCTATCAAAGTGTCCTGTACAGCTTTTTGAAAAAACGCTTTATAGTTGTTAAATTTTCTATCCATATAAATGGTTCTTCCGAAAACTATATCGTAACTATAATTTCTATTCTTCATAATTACGCTTCCATCAGGTAAAATTTTAAGTCCAATGATGTTTTTTTTCAAAAAATCATCGTTATAAATTAGCTGCAATAATCCCACACAATCCTTACTATATCTATTGTTAATATCGCCATAAACAAGCGGAACTCTTGCCGTAAAATTACTTGAAAGAGGCATCGTACCTCCTTTATAATCAATATAAAAGGAAGTATTATCGTCAAAAACTCTAGCGATTGGGGTCTTTTGTTTGACTATCGTTTCTAACTTCCCATCAACGCTCACATACACTTCTGAATGATCAATCATGTTGTGTTTATTGATAGTTAGCTCAATATTTTTCAAATCTAGCTTATCTTTTTGGATGGTGGATGTACCGCCAAAACTTTCTATCAACAACTTATTAACCATTTCATTTGTCACAAAAGGATTTTCTGCATCTAAAATCTCAATTAACGGTTTTGAAATTTTTCGATGTTCGTTTCTTTTTGACGTAAACGAATACAAAAAAACCACCAATCCTAAAATGGCAATCAGCTGAATATTTATGATTAAATTACTTCGCATCTAATGCTTTTTTAATTTCTGAAACCATTTCTCCAATATCACCAGCTCCAATGGTTACAATTACTGAAGCATCTGATGTTTTTAAAGCATCAATTAATTCGTTTTTCTGAATCAATCGTTTATTCTTATTTTCCATTTTATCCAACAACCATTGAGAAGTAATTCCTTCCATAGGTAATTCTCTCGCAGGATAAATATCCAAGAGTAAAACTTCATCAAATTGCGACAAACTTTTAGCAAAATCGTCCGCAAAATCTTTAGTTCTGCTAAACAAATGTGGCTGAAAAACCGCCAATACTTTTTCACCAGGATACAACTCACTAACCGCTTGATGTACCGCATTTATTTCCGTTGGATGGTGTGCATAATCATCGATGTACACAAAATCAGGCCTTCTGATTTGGAAAGAAAAACGACGTTTTACTCCTTTAAAAGACGCTAGTGCTTTAGCAATAGATTCGGTTGGAGTTCCGAAAGTTCTAGCCATTGCTAAAGCCAGCAATGCGTTGGTTAAATTGTGTTTTCCAGGCAATCCAAATCGTAAATCCTTTATTGTTTCTGTTGGTGTATTCACATCGAAAAGATACCAACCATCTTCAATTCTTATATTTTTGGCAACAAACTTTGAATCATCATTGACTCCCACGGTTATTCCTTCCAGGGGCAAACCATTAATCACAAAAAGATTGTTTTTATCTTCTATTTTATCGGCAAATTCTTTGAAAGAAGCTTTAATCGCAGCATCGTCACCATAAATATCCAAATGATCCGCATCCATTGAAGTAATGCAGGCAATATTTGGATGCAGGTGTAGGAAAGAACGATCAAATTCGTCTGCTTCTACTACCGTTACGGTTTTTCCAGTTCCAATTAAATTCGAATTGTAATTTTCAACAATTCCACCAAGGAAAGAAGTCACATCGGCACCACTTTCAAACAAAATATGTCCTAAAATACTAGAAGTTGTTGTTTTTCCGTGTGTTCCTGCCACAGCGAAGCAAAAGGTATCTTTGGTAATAATTCCCAAAACTTCGGCGCGTTTTTTAACTACATATTCTCTTTCTAAAAAGTAATTCCATTCCGAATGTGATTTTGGCACAGCTGGTGTGATAATAACTAAGGTATTTTCGGTATAAAAATCCTTTGGAATTAAATCGATACTGTCTTCAAAATGAATTGAAATTCCGCTTTCAATCAATTCGTTTGTTAATGTTGTAGGTGTTTTATCGTAACCAGATACATTTTTACCAATGGCTTTGAAGTAGCGTGCCAAAGCACTCATTCCGATACCACCAATACCGATAAAATAAACGTTATGTATTTGATTTAAATTCATTTTATTAATTTTATAATCTCGTCAACAATTTGTTTGGTTGCGTTAGGCAGCGCCAATGCTGTAATATTTTTACTTAAATCCTGTTGTTTGCTTTCATCATTCAATAAAGACTCAAAAACCTTGTTAAATTCGGCATCTAATTGTGATTCTTTCAACAAAATGGCTCCATTTTTATCGACAATAGCCTGTGCGTTTTTGGTTTGATGGTCTTCAGCAACATTAGGCGAAGGAATGAATATTACTGGTTTTCCAACAATACACAATTCCGAAACTGAAGATGCTCCTGCACGTGAAATCACAAAATCGGCAGCAGCATACACAAAATCCATTCGATCAATAAACGAAAGAACCTGCACATTTTCTTTGTCTGAAAAATGCTTGTATTCGTCAAAATATAACTTTCCGCATTGCCATATAATTTGAATATTCTGTGACAATAACCATTCCAATTCTTTTGCAATTAACTGGTTGATTCTTCTTGCTCCTAAACTTCCACCAAGAACCAACAGCGTTCTTTTGGATACATCCAAATTGAAATAAGTCAAAGCTTCATTTCTTTTTTCTGAAACTGAAATCAAATCCTGACGAACAGGGTTTCCAGTAAAAATCATATTTTCCTTTGGAAAAAATCGTTCCAAATTTTCGTAAGCCACACAAATTTTATTGGCTTTTTTACTCAATAATTTATTGGTGATTCCAGGATACGAATTTTGCTCCTGAATGACTGTTGGAATCCCCAACATAGAAGCCACTTTTAGCACCGCACCACTGGCAAAACCACCAGTTCCAATCACTACATCTGGTTTGAATTTATTTAAAATCCCGAAAGATTTTGTCAAACTGGTAGCCAATTTTAAAGGAAACATTGTATTTTGCAGCGTTAGTTTTCTTTGAATACCCGCAATCCACAAACCTTTAATAGGATAACCGGCTTGAGGTACTTTTTGCATTTCCATTTTATCACTCGCGCCCACAAAAAGAATATCTGCTTTAGGGAAACGAAATTTTAGTTCGTTTGCAATAGCAACCGCAGGATAAATATGCCCTCCGGTTCCTCCTCCACTGATTATAAATTTTGGATTCTCTTTCATCATTTTCTTATTTATTCAAAACGGCATGCATTGGATTCACTGAACTATCCTCAATCGAATAACTTTCCTCAGCTGATTCTTTATCTTCGGCTAATTGCTTATCGATTATTTTTCGCAACGCTTCATCACGTTGTTGTTTTTCTACATTTTCCTGAGTAATCTCTTCTTCTTTTTTGGTCACATTCAAAATAACACCTAAAGCAGCACAAGTCATCCAAATAGATGTTCCTCCGCTACTAATTAAAGGCAATGTTTGTCCGGTTGTAGGCAACAATTCGACAGCAACTCCCATATTGATAAACGCTTGAAATATGATAGGGAAGCCCAATCCGGCGACTAGTAATTTCCCAAATAATGACGGCGCTTTATAGGAGGCGATTATGAATCGGATGAAAAGCATTATGTATAAAAACATCACAGCAAAACCACCAAAAAGTCCAAATTCTTCTATAATAATGGCAAAAATAAAATCCGATGAAGATTGTGGTAAAAAGTTTTTCTGAATACTTTTTCCTGGTCCTAAACCATAAACGCCTCCTGTAGCAATAGCCGTTTTTGCTTTCTCTATTTGGTAATCATCTTCTCCCGGTTTATCGGAAGCAAAATTATCTATACGACTCATCCAAGTATCCACACGATTTGGAAAAGCATTTGGAAACGCTTTCACAATTAGAACAAAAAACGCGAAGGATATAATTCCGAATCCGATGATGATTCCAATATTTCTTAATGGGTATTTCCCGATGAATGTTAACATCAAAACCATCGAAAAGATTAAAGCAGCCGTAGAAAAATTGGCAGGTAAAATTAACATCAATGTAAAGAAAACTGGTGTCCAAAGATCCAATAATGATTTTTTGAAAGTCATGTCTTCCACTTCCGTTTTCGATAAATATCTTGCTACAAAAATAAGTAACGACATTGATGCAAAGGCAGAAGGCTGAAAAGTGATCCCTAGAAAAGGCACTTGAATCCAACGACTGGCATTTGCTCCTTCAATTAAAGTCCCTTTAAATAAAGTATAAACCAATAAAAGCCAAGCCAATGGTAACAACAATCTTGACAAGCTTCGGAAATAATGGTATGGTACTTTTTGGATTTGATACATGATAAAAAATCCCATTATCAAATGCACAAAATGCTTTAACAAATACACGAATGTATTTCCTGTACCATGATGTAAATAAGCCAGATTACTACTTGCGCTATACACAGGCATAAACGAAAATAATGCCAATAGGGCCACGAATGACCAGATGACTTTATCCCCTTTTAAATTATGTATTAGCTCTTTCATATTGTTTAATTTGGTTATCTGTCGATTTGCAACAGAACTTGTTTTTTATTATAAATTCTGAACAGCTTGTTTGAACTGTCTTCCTCTGTCTTCATAGTTTTCAAACAAATCGAAACTCGCACAAGCAGGTGAAAGCAACACAGTATCGCCTTTTTCAGCCATTTTGTATGCTTGTCTTACAGCTTCGGTCATTGAAGTCACTTCAACCAAGGTATCCACCACATCGGCGAAAGCCTCAATCAGTTTTTTATTATCAATTCCAAGACAAATAATGCCTTTTACTTTTTCATTAACCAATGCCATCAATTCAGAGTAATCATTCCCTTTATCAACACCACCTACGATCCAAACGGTTGGAGAGTTCATACTATCCAAAGCATAAAAAGTTGCATTAACATTTGTTGCTTTAGAATCGTTGATGTATTGTACATTCTGGATTTTCAATACTTTTTCCAAACGGTGTTCTACCCCTTGAAAATCGGACAAACTCTCACGAATAGTAGCCTTTCTAATTTTTAATAATTGCGCTACTGAAGTTGCTGCTAGAGCATTTTTTACGTTGTGTTTTCCTTCTAGTGATAAGTGTGATGTTGGCATAACAAATGGGTCGTTATTGGTATTGATATTGATATTTTCTTCTTGTTCGTAAGCTCCAAATTCAAACTGTTGTGTTAATGAAAAAGGAACTAATTTTGCTTTGGTTGTATTATTTTTTAACCAATTATTGATGGCTTCATCATCGGCATCATAAATCAGATAATCGTCTTCCGTTTGATTCATGGTCACTCTAAATTTTGCAGCGATGTATTCTTCATAATTGTAATTGTATCGGTCTAAATGATCTGGGCTTATATTTGTAATTATGGCGATATTAGGTCTGTAATTTATAATCCCATCCAACTGAAAACTACTTAATTCAAGCACATAGGCATCGTGTTTGTCTTCTGAAACCTGCCAGGCAAAACTTTTACCGATATTACCTGCTAAGCCAACATTTAAACCTCCCTGTTTTAGCAAATGATACACTAGCATCGTGGTAGTCGTTTTTCCATTGCTACCAGTAATTCCAATAGTTAATGCGTTGGTGAATTGTGAAGTGAATTCAATTTCAGAAATAACAGGAACGTTTTGTTCAATTAATTTTTTAACGATTGGCACATTATCAGGAATCCCTGGGCTTTTCATTACAATGTCTGCGTTTAAAATCAGTTCTTCTGAATGCTGTTCGTCTTCAAACTTGATTTTATTAAGAAGTAAAACTTCTTTGTAATTATTTTTTATTTTTCCGAAATCAGAAACAAAAACATCATACCCTTTCTTTTTACCGAGAATTGCCGTACCAACGCCACTTTCTCCTCCTCCTAAAACTACTAATCTCATACTAGCGAAGTTTTAAAGTTACTATTGAGACAATGGCTAGTAAAATCCCTACAATCCAAAAACGAGTCACAATTTTACTCTCGTGGTAGCCTTTCTTTTGATAATGATGGTGCAAAGGCGACATTAAAAATATTCGTCGGCCTTCTCCAAAACGTTTCTTAGTATATTTGAAATAACTTACTTGTAAAACCACTGATAAATTTTCAGCTAAGAATATTCCGCAGATCACTGGAATCAGCATTTCTTTACGAACAGCGATAGCTAAAACCGCAATAATACCTCCAATAGTTAAACTTCCGGTATCTCCCATAAATACAGCAGCTGGATAACTGTTATACCATAAAAATCCGACCAACGCTCCCACAAAAGCAGCGATGAACACTGTCATTTCTCCGGAATTTGGAATAAACATAATATTGAGGTAATTGGAGAAAATAATATTCCCCGAAACGAAGGTAAAAACCCCCAATGCGATGACAGCAATGGCGGAAGTTCCTGCAGCCAACCCATCAATTCCATCGGTTAAATTGGCACCATTGGAAACAGCCGTGATGATAAAAATAACAATTGGAATAAAAATCAACCAAGCATAATCTTCGTATCCATCGCCTGTCCAAGCTAATAATTCAGCATAATCAAACTCATTATTTTTGAAAAACGGAATCGTTGTTGCTGTAGATTTTTCTTCTATAGGAGCTGAGTTAAATGTATTTTGAGACGCATTAATAATAATATTTGTCTTCACTATGTCCTGACGAACAGTAACTCCAGGACTAAAATAAAGTGTAGAACCAACAATAAGTCCTAATCCCACTTGTCCAATTACTTTAAAAATCCCTTTTAACCCTTGTTTGTCTTTTTTGAAGATTTTGATATAATCATCCACAAAACCAATAGTTCCCATCCAAAGTGTGGTTACTATTAAAAGTATAATGTAAATATTATCCAATTTAGCCAATAAAATTACTGGGATTAATGTGGAGAAAATAATAATCAAACCACCCATCGTTGGTGTACCCGCTTTTTGGGTTTGTCCTTCCAAACCAAGTTCACGAACAGTCTCGCCAATTTGCTGACGACGTAAATAATTAATGACACGTTTACCAAAAATTGTAGACAACAACAATGACAAAATAATGGCCAGTGCTGATCTAAAAGTGATATACTGAAAAACTCCCGTTCCAGGAATGTCTAAAGTTTTGTCTAAATATTCGAATAAATAGTATAACATACTTATCTCTTTTTATCGTTAGTTTGATTTATCGTTGAATTGATTATTTATTAAGTTGTTCTAAAATTTCTTTTACAATTTTCATATCATCAAAATCGTGGCGAACACCATTTATTTCCTGGTATGTTTCATGTCCTTTTCCTGCAATAAGGATAATATCATTAGGCTGAGCCAATTGACAGGCTGTTTTAATGGCTTGTTTTCTATCGCTAATTGACATGTATTTTTTAAAGTTTACTGCTGTAACACCAGCTTCCATTTCGGCGATAATCGTTTCCGGATTCTCGGTTCTGGGATTGTCGGCTGTTAAAATGGTTTTATCACTCATTTCTGTAGCGATGTTGGCCATTATAGGTCTTTTGGTTTTATCACGATCGCCACCGCACCCTACAATTGTAATTAATTGCTCGTTTTTCGTGCGAATATCATTAATCGTGCTCAATACATTTTCCAAAGCATCTGGCGTGTGTGCATAATCAACAATCGCTGTAATTTTTTCTTTGGAAACAATAAATTGAAAACGTCCTGAAACACTTTCCAACTCTGACAACAATCGCAAAGCATCTAAGTTTTCGATGCCTAATTCAATTGCAACACCGTAAATGGCTAATAAATTATAGGCATTGAAAGTTCCAATTAATCGAACCCAAACTTCTTGCTCGTTAATTTTCAACAACAAACCACTAAGTTGGTTTTCTATGATATTGGCTTTGTAATCTGCGTATGTTTTTAAAGCATATGTCAATTTTTTCGCCTTGGTATTCTGCATCATTACAACACCATTTTTATCATCAATATTTGAAATGACGAAAGCGGTTTTAGGCAAATTATCGAAGAATGATTTTTTCACATCACGATATTCTGCAAAAGTGGAATGGTAATCCAAATGATCGTGAGACAAATTGGTAAACACACCACCAACAAAATGCAATCCTTCGGTGCGTTTCTGGTGAATTCCGTGTGAACTTACTTCCATAAAGCAGTAATTACAACCAGCTTCAATCATTTCATTCAAATAATAATTGATGGTCAGCGAATCTGGTGTTGTATGTGTCGCTTTGTGTTCCACATCATTCACCATAATTTTTACTGTGGAAAGCAATCCGACTTTATAGCCTGCTTTTTTAAACAATTGGTATAATAACGACGCAATAGTTGTTTTTCCATTGGTACCGGTAATACCGACCAACTGTAATTTTTGTGAAGGATTATCATAAAAATTTGTCGCTAAAAAAGCCAACGCTTCATTGGTATCTTTCACTTTCACGTAGGTAATCTGAGAAAGCAGATTTGACGGTAATTCGTCGCAAATAATCACTGAAGCTCCTAATGAAATCGCTTTATCGATAAAATCGTGACCGTTAGAAACGGTACCACGAATGGCCACAAAAACGTCATTCGATTCTATTTTACGAGAATCAAAATGAATGTTGTTCACTTCAACTTCTGTTGAACCGTGAACAGCTTCGATTGCGACTTTATATAGTATATCTCTTAAAAGCATTATGATAATTCTAAGATTATAATGTTATTTTTCAATATCGGTTGACCCGCCTGAATGGATTGTCTTTTTACCTTTCCTATTCCGATGGCTTTTACTTTCATTCCTAAATTCTCCAATAATGCTACTGCATCCATACCAGACATTCCTCTTAAATCAGGAACTGTAGCTGGTTTTTTATTCAAATTGTCATTATACATCAAATAACTTTTATCTTGAACTGGATCATTTTTTTTCAAATTCTTAACATCATTAGTAGAAGGTACATCAGTAAATACTTTTTGTGCAATTCTTTTAAAAACAGGACCCGCCACATCGGCACCATAATAATTATTCATGGATGTATTTGGCTTATGAATAACAACAATACAAGAATACTTAGGATGATCGGCAGGAAAATAACCCACAAAAGACGAAGCATAATACATGTTCATATTACCATCGGCTCTGTTGTAACCTACTTGTGCAGTTCCCGTTTTACCTGCCATAGAGAAATCTTTAGAATATAACTTTGAACCCGTACCTTTTTTAACCACATTTTCCAATACAGCTCTTACTTTCTTTAAAGTTTCTGCTGAGCAAATACTTGGATTGATGACCTGTTTGTCAAATTTCTTGATGGTTTTACTCCATTCTTTAACTTCCTGAACAAACTGAGGCTTTACCATTTCACCGTTATTTGCAATGGCATTGTATAACGTTAATGTTTGCATTGGTGTCACTGAAACTCCATATCCAAAAGCCATCCAAGGCAGGGAAAGCCCATTCCAGTTATTCTGACCGGGTTGTGGTATTTTAGGAATCCCCTCTCCTTTAAACGGCAACCCTAGAGGCTTATTCAACCCCATGCTATTAATTCTATCAACGAACTGTTTTGGGTTATTTTTATAATTTTCATATACTGCCTGAACCATAATCGTATTTGATGAAAGTTCAAAACCTCTGGCCATCGAAACTTTTCCGTACCCTTCTTCATGAGAATCACGAACTTTCCTGCCATAATATTGTATCTCTCCTCCTTTACTATCATAAACTTTACTGGTGTCGATTTTTTTATCATCCAACAAAGCAATAAGATCGACTAATTTGAAGGTTGATCCAGGCTCATGAGATTCCCCAATAGCATAATTGACTGTCTCATAATATGTCCCATCACCATCTCTTCCTAAATTCGAAATGGCTTTAACAGCACCCGTATTAGTTTCCATAACCACAACACAACCGTGATCCGCCTGATAAGCTTCCAATTGTTTTAACAAAGCATGGTGCGCAATATCTTGAATATAAACATCGATAGTAGAAACAATATCATAACCATCTTGAGGCTCTACCTCATTATTATCCCGAATAGGTTTCCATTGTCCTTGCGCGATTTTTTGTTTTAAAACTTTTCCGTCTTTACCGTTAAGATAATTAGCGAAAGCACCCTCTAGTCCAACTGGAGGCCTTAAATTTCCATTGTCATCATAGCGTTCATAACCAATTGTTCTTGCTGCGATTTTACCAATAGGATGTTCACGAACGGTTTTTTGCTCAGTAATCATTCCTCCTTTGTTAGCTCCAAGATTGAATAAAGGCAATTTTTTAACCGCCATATATTCGGTGTAACTCAAATCGCGAGCAACTAGAAAGTACCTATTCTTATTGGCTCTAGCTTTTCTGAATTCATTCAAATAAGCACTACTTGGCTTTTTAAACAAAACAGAAAGCGAATCAGACAATGCTTTTACATTATTATTAAAGTTTTCTTTGCTTGGCGCCACAGCATCAAAACGAATCGTATAATTAGGTATCGAAGTAGCTAGTAAACTACCGTCAGAAGAATACACATTCCCGCGATTAGCAGGAATAACGAAGTTTTTAACCGAGCGCTCTTTGGCCAACTTACGGTAATAGTCACCTTCAACCCACTGGATATTAGTGAGCTTCACGCCTATTGCCGTTGCCATAATCAGCACAACTAAAGCAACGAGATATACTCGTTTTAAAATATTTCTATTCTCTACTGCCATAGTTTTTCGAAAGCGGTTTTTTCTTTTGTTACTTTTATTTTCTTTGGCGGAACCGATGATGGAAGAATACCTCTAACAATCATTTTATCTGCTATAGTCGATTCCATTTTTATCTTCATCAATTCTGAACGTCTGTCTACAAATTCCGAACGTAATTCTTTCACTTGATTGTTCAAATCTGCTATTTTATATATTTTACTCTCATAACTGTGCGTATTGGCAATCATAACGATAGCGAGTAAAATCAAAAAGACGATGAATTGCCAATTTTTCGTAGCATCTTCATTGACTAAAAATCTTGCTTTTAATATGTCGTAAAATCCGTTTTTCATTTGAATCAAGTAATCTCTTTACTATTTCTTCTCCGCTATTCTAAGTTTCGCGCTTCGAGCACGATTGTTCAATTTAATTTCTTCATTGGAAGGAATAATCATTTTCCCTATCAATTTGAATGGAACTTCAAATCGCCCGAAAAAGTCTTTTTCAGGCTCTCCTTCAAACAAAGCGTTTTTCATATATCTTTTCACCAATCGGTCTTCTAAAGAATGGTATGAAATCACACTTAGCCTTCCACCTTCATTTAAAACCTCTAAGGATTGCTCTAAAAATTCTTTCAAAACTTCCATTTCCTGATTCACTTCAATACGAATCCCTTGATATATTTGCGCTAAAATTTTATGCGCTTTATGGTTGGGTAAAAAACGAGCCAAAACCTGCTTTAAATCTTCCGTATTTACAATTTTTTCTTTCTCACGAGACTCGATAATTACCCTTGCAATAGCTGGTGCGTTACTCAATTCTGAATAATCATAAAAAATGCGTTTTAAATTGGCCTCGTCATATTCATTTACCACTTTAAAAGCACTTAGGTCATTTTTTTTACTCATCCTCATATCCAATTCGGCATCAAAACGAGTTGAAAAGCCTCTTTCCGCCACATCAAACTGGTGAGAAGAAACGCCTAAATCAGCCAAAATTCCATCTACCTTTTTAACTCCGTTGAAACGTAAAAATCTTTTGATGTATCTGAAATTTTCCTGAATCAAGACAAATCTCTCATCATCAATAGCATTCTCCCATGCATCTTCATCCTGATCAAAAGCGTATAATTTCCCATTTGGTCCCAAGCGGGATAAAATTTCTTTTGAATGACCGCCTCCACCAAAAGTCACATCTACATACACACCATCAGGCTTAATATTTAAACCATCTACCGTTTCTTTTAGTAAAACTGGATTATGATATTCCATTGTCGTCATCATTTACATTACCCATTACATCTTCTGCCAAATCTGCAAAATCAACCACAGAATCGTCAATTGCTTTTTCATATAAATCTTTGTCCCAAATTTCAATAATATTCACTGCCGAAGACAACACAATATCTTTCGAAACCAAAGCAAAAACAGCCAAATCTTTTGGAATTAATAATCTTCCGGTTGCATCAATTTCAATGACACGAACACCAGCAGTAAAACGACGAATGAAATCGTTATTTTTCTTCACAAAGCGATTCAGTTTATTAATTTTTTGCATCATCAAATTCCACTCCTCCATTGGGTATAATTCTAAACATTGTTGAAAAACCGAACGTTTCAATACAAAACCTTCTTCTAGGGACGCGTTCAATTGCTTCTTCAAAGGGACTGGCAACATGAGCCTCCCTTTAGAATCAACCTTACATTCGTATGTTCCTACAATGGTATTCAATGAGTTATGAATTTATTTGATAATGGACAAATATAGAAAATTATTTACCACATTTTACCACAAATTACCACTTTGTTGATAAGTTTTGCCATTTTTGAGCAAAAACAAAACCATTATTCGACTACCGCTGATTTTTAGTTTTTAGGAGATTTATCAACATATTTAGATATTTTCAAAAATATTCACAAAAAGAGTTAATTATTTGTCAAAAATTTTGATTTAATTTCAAATAAATCCGAAATAACACTACTCGAAACAACTCTTATCAACTGAAAACTAAAGAGTTAACTTATGAACAGCAAAAAAGACCTTTTGAAAGAAAAAAATTCAAAAATTCTTATTTCGCTTTTTAGTCCTATATTTGTGATTTAATAGACAAAACAAACTGACAGGACGGTGAATAACTTGATAAAAGAAGGCAGATACGAATATTTTGAAGCAGGAGAAGGCATCCCAATTATTATTTTACATGGTCTTATGGGCGGGTTGAGTAATTTTGACGGTGTTGCAAACTATTTTCCAAGCAAAGGTTATAAGGTTGTTATTCCTCAATTGCCTTTATACACACAAAACTTACTAAAAACAAACGTAAAATCTTTTTCAAAATATGTAAAGGATTTTATCACATTTAAAGGATTTGAAAGAGTAATTCTAGTTGGGAATTCATTAGGAGGACACATCGCTTTGTACTTCACAAAAATGTATCCAGAAAGAGTTGCAGGACTTGTAATAACAGGGAGTTCAGGACTTTACGAAAGCGCCATGGGTGATAGTTATCCAAAGCGTGGTGATTACGAATATATTAAAAAGAAAGCAGAAGACGTTTTTCACAATCCTGCAATCGCTACTAAAGAAATCATTGACGACGTTTATAATACCGTAAATGACCGAATAAAATTAATTAAAACTTTGACTATTGCCAAAAGTGCTATCCGTCACAATATGGCCAAAGATTTACCAAAAATGCATGTTCCGACAGGAATTATTTGGGGAAGAAACGACAAGGTTACACCTCCGGATGTTGCTGAAGAATTTAACAGATTATTGCCGAACTCGACTTTATACTGGATTGAAAATTGTGGTCATGCGGCTATGATGGAACATCCAGATGAATTTAACCGCATCCTTGATGAATGGTTGACCACAAAAGCCGAACACGCAAAATCATAAAAAAGAATAAATGAAAATTAATACCGCCGAATTTATTATCAGTAACTCCGAAGTAAGCAAGTGTCCGAAAGACCCTTTACCGGAGTATGCTTTTATCGGAAGGTCGAACGTTGGGAAATCATCATTGATTAACATGTTGACCAATCATAAGAATTTGGCAAAAACTTCAGGAAGACCAGGAAAAACACAGTTAATTAATCATTTTAAGATTAACAACAACTGGTTTTTAGTCGATTTACCTGGTTATGGTTACGCTAAAGTTTCAAAAAAAACGAAAGAAGTTTTCCAACAGTTTATCACAGATTATTTCGAAAAAAGAGAACAATTAGTTTGCGCTTTTATCTTGATTGATATCCGACACGAAGCACAAAAAATTGACTTGGAATTTATTACTTATTTAGGCGAAATCGAATTGCCGTTTTGTATCATCTTTACCAAAGCAGACAAAATCAGTAAAGGAAAAGTAGAACAACATATTGGCGCTTACCGAAAAGCTTTATTGGCCAACAACTGGGAAGAAATGCCTCAGCATTTTGTCACTTCAGCAAGTGAAGGCACAGGAAAAGAAAATGTTTTAAACTATATTGAAAGTGTAAATGAGGAAATTTTCAAAAACAACGACAGTAGTTTTAATTTCTAAAAAAAATAAGTCCAAAAAAAGCGTTCACTAGGTGAACGCTTTTTTTATTTCTTCAATTCCAGTTTTTCAGCAAAATAATCACAGAAATCTTTCATCGTTGCAGTCATTTTTTCATCATCGGTAGCACGATGATAAGTATCTGCCATAGCCACTAAAGTCTGATGAAAGAACACTTTCATTTCATCAACAGGCATATCTTTGGTCCACAAATCAATACGCATAGTTTCCTGTGCCTTACTGTCCCAAATGGACAACAACATGGCTTTAGCTTCTTCAGCATCAATACCGCCGTCCTGTGCTGTCCAAGACAATTTTTCAGGAACACGATTTTCATCCAATTCAACAATAAATTTTATTTCGGAAGTAATTGTATTTGCCATTATTTTTTTGGTTTGTATTTAGATTTTTGAAATATTTCTTTAGCGTCCATGTTCATCATTTGCTGCATGGTCACGTCATTGTTTTCCATAAAAGCACGAACAATCTGCCACCCTACCCACGTCCCAACTCTTCCTGGGGTTTCATTATCTGACACCAATCCGAATTTAGAAAAAGGAGATGGCGCTATAAATCGCTGTACTAATTTAGGATCCGTACTGTATAACAGTTTTTCTTCAATGAAGAAACGCCAAACATCGCTGTCATGCGCTTCACACCATTGTATTTGTTCTGGTGTGTAACAAATTTTATCCTGATCTGTATATTCTGGAAGCAATACATCTTTCATGTACAATTGCTTTCCTGCGTAGATCATTTGTGATAAGAAATCTCTTTCTGTAGGTGGTTTTGCTTTGGTTCTTGAAAAACTTTGTACAATATCCGGTAACATTTGATTCGGTTCAAAAGTTTGTTTAATATATTGAGGATATTCATAAAATTTATGATTTTTACCCAAATACAATTCCAACGAAATAATTAACATTTTTTCTGTATAAATCACTTTATAATCATTATCCATTTCCTGAATAACAGTAACTACTTTAGGGACTTTTGTCTTTGGATAATAGTATTTTATGTAGCGAAATAAATCTTCAATACCTTCCGTTTCTTTGTCGAAATTATCATATTTTTTCTCTACTTCAGCGAACAATTCACGCCAAAGCGGATTTTTCATTTTGTTAATTAAAACGGTATCTGAAACTTCTGGCGGGAAAAAGTAAGGATATTCTACTTTTAACTTACCTAATTGGTTTGGAGGTGTTTCAAAAAAAGCTTTATCATAACGATCAACCTTTATTTCAACAGGAATTTCTTCTGCTTTTTCCTGTATTTTGCTTTTCTCTGAACAAGAAATAGCGGCAAAAGTTACAGCAACTAATAGTATATATTTTTTCATGAGTATGTTTTTAGCCTCTTGTTTTAAAATGAGACAGGAATTGCTTCTAATACCGAAACGAATTCTGTATAAAATTATTATTTTTGCAAATATACATTCGTTTTTAAAACATTGAGTTGCCATGCAAAAAAATAGTACAATTAATGCCGAAAAAGTTAATACTCATATTGTAAATTGGTTAAAAACCTATGCAGAAAATGCCAGAGTTAATGGCTTTGTCGTTGGAATTTCGGGCGGAATTGATTCTGCCATAACTTCTACATTGTGTGCACAAACTGGCTTGAAAACGCTTTGTGTTGAAATGCCTATTCATCAGGTGCAAAGTCATGTTAATAGAGCCGAAGAGCACATTTCACAACTCAAAAATTGCTTTACGAATGTATCGGATGCCAAAATTGATTTGACACCAGTCTTTGAAAGTTTTAAAGTCGAAGTACCTTATTGCGAAAATGAGGCGAAATTAAATTTATCATTAGCCAATACCCGAGCGAGATTGCGCATGACCAGTTTGTATTATTTGGCTGGAATTCACGGATTGCTTGTAGCTGGAACGGGGAATAAAGTAGAAGATTTTGGCGTTGGCTTTTTCACTAAATATGGAGATGGCGGGGTCGATTTAAGCCCTATTGCCGATTTAACAAAAAGTGATGTCCGAGCACTAGCTGCATACCTTAATGTCCCGGAATCGATACTAAAAGCAGCACCAACTGACGGGTTGTTTGGTGATGACCGAAGCGACGAAGATCAATTGGGTGCCAGCTATGAAGAGCTTGAATTTGCTATGGATGCTTTAGCAAAAGGCAAAACCGCCAATGATTTTAGTGGTCGCGAGCAAGTTGTTTTTAAAATTTACCAACGCTTAAATACGATAAACCAACATAAAATGAATCCGATACCAGTTTGTATCATCCCTGAAAATTATAAGTAAATTATTACTTTGATTCAAAGATAATTACGAAAAAATACTTACCTTTACTGTCCGGATTTTGTTTAACATTAATACTTTGAGCCATGGTAAAAATAGGTCTTGCTGACAATCATCCCGTTGTACATTTTGGAATAAAATCGTACTTCAAAGAACATGCCGATATATCACTAGTGGGAATTGTAGATAACTTTGAAATGGTGGAAGAAATGCTAAAACGTAAGGAAATAGACGTCCTTCTTTTAGATTTAGAGCTCGAGGGGCTTTCCAGCATCAATCTTATAAAAGCTTTATTGAAAGAATTCCCTAAAGTTAAAATTGTATTGTTTTCTAACTTAAATGAACAAATTTACGCTCCAAATGCTATAAAAGCAGGGGTGTCTTCTTTTGTTCAAAAATCAGAAAAACTAGATGTACTAGCTGCTACGATTATTAAAGTAAATCGTGGTGCTGTCATTTTTAGCGAAGCTGTGAAGAAAAATATGGCATTGATTTCAAAACAAGCCAAATCTGAAAGATTATATCGTAAATTATCCAGTCGTGAAATCGAGGTGTTGCGTTACTTATCTAACGGAAAGAAAAACAAAGAAGTAGCGGAAGCGTTGCATCTTAACGAAAAAACAATTAGTACTTATAAATTAAGACTATTGGCAAAACTAAATGTAACCAATCTGGTTGATTTAGTAAATAAAGCCAAAACATTAGAAATCGTTTAACTATAACGCGACATTACTCTTCCTAATTTACTGGAGAAATTATTAATTAATTTTGAGTAATCCATTGCCATAGAAAGATTTTCAGAATTATCAGCGTCTATTTCATTTGAGATAGACG
>JBDTNG010000286.1:0-4014 GCA_039933895.1 Flavobacterium sp.
GAAAAAATAAAAAAATGCCGATGTATCGTGAAACGGAAGAATTTTCTATTTTTTCGATCATGACAGATAATAGCCCAAATATTGAAAGCCAGATAATCACGGAACAAGTAGAAAGCGATTTATTACGATTAATCGACGAACTTCCGAGCGATCAAAGAGAAGTATTGGAAATGCGTATTTATCAAGACTTAAGTTTTAAAGAAATTGCCGATTCTACGGGAGTTAGTATTAATACAGCTTTGGGAAGAATGCGATATGCCTTGATGAATTTGAGAAGAATTATAGAAAAAAATCAAATTATTTTGACGAATTAAGCAATATTCCTTTTAGTACTGCGTTATACAATAAAAAATCATTTATTCGTATGGCAAAACTTTACACTAAAAAGAAAAATGCAAACCCAAAAATGTTACCAAAAAAGGAAACAGTCAATTTTATATTGAACTATTCAAAAGCATTAAGAATAGTAAAAGTTGGTGAGGTCGATTTTGAAATTATTTCAAACTAAAAAAAACGCCCAATAATTATTGGGCGTTTTTTTTATGATATTCTTTCAGAACTGATGACCTTCCTATGGTTTTGGTAATGATGTCTTTTTCTAAATTCCAACCCCTTGCTGGGGAATATTCCCGACCATACCAAATGATTTGCAGATGTAAGTCGTTCCAAGTATCGCGAGGAAACAGCGCTTTTGCATCTTTTTCAGTTTGAACTACATTTTTCCCATTGGTCAAATTCCAACGATACATCAATCGGTGAATATGAGTATCTACAGGAAAAGCAGGAACACCAAAAGCTTGACTCATCACTACACTTGCCGTTTTATGTCCTACAGCTGGTAATTCCTCCAATGCTTCAAAACTTTGAGGAACCAAACCGTTGTGTTTGTTAATCAGAATATGTGATAAACCCAAAATCCCTTTCGATTTCATTGGCGAAAGTCCACAAGGCTTGATGATTTCTCTAATTTCTTCCACAGAAAGTTTAATCATATCGTGTGGATTATTAGCTTTGGCAAAAAGCAAAGGTGTAATTTGATTGACACGAACGTCAGTACATTGCGCCGAAAGTAAAACCGCAATCAATAAAGTGTACGGATCTTTATGGTCGAGTGGAATAGGAATAGTAGGATAAATATCTTTTAACGTATTTATAACAAACGTTGCACGTTCGGATTTGGTCATTTTAGTTTAATTTTGAAATGTAAAATAAGTCAATTTCATTGGCAATTGCAAAATCAATTTTAAAGAAGAAACATAAGATATGATAACACTACAAAAAGGAGACAGCGCCCCTAATTTTTCAGGAATAGATCAAGATGGAAAAACACATACATTAGCAGATTATAAAGGTAAAAAGTTAGTGGTTTTCTTTTATCCAAAAGCTGACACTCCAGGTTGCACAGCGGAAGCTTGCGATCTACGAGACAATTTTGAACGATTTAAAGCCAATAATTATGAATTGATAGGTGTAAGTGCCGACAGCATGAAGAAACAGGCAAAATTTAAAGAAAAATTTCAATTGCCATTTCCACTTTTAGCTGATGAAGACAAATCGGTTATTGAAGCTTTTGGAGTTTGGGGACCAAAGAAATTTATGGGAAGAGAATTCGATGGAATTCACAGAACCACTTTTGTTATTGATGAAAAAGGAATTATTGAAGAAGTAATCGAAAAAGTAAAAACGAAAGAACACACGGCTCAACTATTGAAATAATAACAATTTGATATAAAAAAACCAAGTATTAAATTGTACTTGGTTTTTTATTTATGATGTAGTTTTATTTTGCCTCTTCTAAAATTTTGTTAGAATCAAAACCAAATAAATGGTCTTTTTTAATTAATTCGGCGATACCTTTAGGAAGCATTTCTTCCCAACCCGGTTTATTTTCGCTGATTAATTTCAATACTTTACGAGAGAATATTTTAAGATTTTCTTTTTCGAAATCTGTAATATCAATCACTTTTCCATTGTAAGCGAAGAATTTATACAACTCTTTCATACGTGGATGTACTTTTAAGTTTTGAGAAGTAATGATGTTTCCTTCTTCGTCTTCCATCGGATACAAGAAAACTTTTAAATCTCGGTAGAATAATTTACCAAAAGCTTCCAAGATTCCACCACTTAAATGACGGTAATATTTTTCATCAAATACATCAATTAAGTTGTTTACTCCTAAGGCAAGACCCATACGGGCTTTGGTATAATTTGAAAAATATTCTACAACTTTAAAGTATTCCTGGAAGTTCGAAATCATTACGGTTTGTCCTAATGAACAAAGCAATTCGGCTCTATCCATGAAGTCTCTTTCATCGATTTCACCATCAGAACTTAAGTTTGAAAGTGTAATTTCAAAAACAACTAATGTATTTTCTTTTTTTACTTTGTTTTCATCCACAAACATTTGTAATGATCTCTCATACATGTCCATATTAACCTTAGTTACTGGTCGGAAACTTCCTCTTAGCGCTAGGATATTTTTCTTGTATAAAACAGCTGCAGGCAAAATATTTTTTCCAGTTGGATCGAACATTACGGCATCAGTCATTCCGTTTTTAACCAATTGTAAACTCATTAAACGGTTGTCAACGTCTGCAAATCTTGGCCCTGAAAAGTTGATAGTATCAATTTCAAGTTGATCTTTATCAATATGATCGTATAAATAACGTAATAGTCTTTTAGGGTCATTATGCTTGTAGAAGGCACCATAAATTAAGTTAACACCTAATTTTCCTAAAGTTTCCTGTTGTAATTTTGCATCGGTTTCTTTAAAACGAATGTGAAGTAATATTTCGTTGTAAGCTTCGTCTGGCTCGATTTGGTATTTAATTCCAACCCATCCATGACCTTTAAATTGTTTTGCAAAATCGATGGTTGCTACCGTATTGGCATAACTGAAAAACATTTTTGAAGGATGTTTGTCTCTGCTCAAACGCTGTTCAATCAATTCAACTTCATGATTTAGCATTTTTCGCAAGCGACTTTCAGTTACATAACGACCATCATCTTCAATACCATAAATGGCATCACTAAAGTCTTTGTCGTAGGCTGACATGGCTTTTGCTATAGTTCCAGAAGAACCACCAGCTCTAAAAAAATGTCGAACAGTTTCTTGTCCGGCACCAATTTCTGCAAAAGTTCCGTATATGTTATCGTTAAGATTAATTCTTAAGGCTTTATCCGTTATTGAAGGTATTTGTTCAATAACTTTATCTCCTTTCAGCGTAATTTCGTTTTCTAAATTTTTCATTATTGGGGTAAATACATTGCAAAGTTAATAAATTGCTACCTTTTACATCAAAATTATCTTTATTTTTGTGAAAAATAATTCAGTTGAAAGTCTATTTTTTAGGTACTGGAACTTCTCAAGGTATTCCTGTTATAGGGAGCCAGCATCCTGTATGCAAAAGTCAGGATAAAAAAGACCACCGTTTAAGGGTTTCTGTTTGGGTGGAATGGGAAGAATTTTCTTTCTTAATTGATTGTGGGCCAGATTTCAGACAACAAATGTTGGCTAGCAATTGTCAGCATATTGATGCGATTTTATTTACCCATGAACACTCGGATCATACGGCAGGTTTAGATGATATTCGTCCGTTTTTCTTCAAACAAGGAAACATTCCTATTTACGGTCACGAAAGAGTGCTTAAAAATCTAGAAAGAAGGTTCGATTATATCTTTGAAACGGAAAACAGATATCCTGGAGCACCGGGTGTTTCTCCAATAGTGATTGCAAATGATGCTCTGCTTACTTTTGGTGATAAAATGGTACAGCCTATTGATGCCATGCATGGTGATTTACAAGTTTTTGGTTACAGATTTGATAAATTTGCTTATCTAACAGATATTAAAACGGTTTCTGAGTCGGAAATAGCCAAACTTCAAAACTTAGAAGTGCTGGTTATAAATGCTTTGCGTGAGGAACCACATGATACACATTTTAATTTGCAGGAAGCTTTAGATTTCATTACTATTGTGCGTCCAAAAAAAGCATATCTAACACATATAAGTCAT
>JBDTNG010000287.1:0-6211 GCA_039933895.1 Flavobacterium sp.
TCATCATCTATCCCACGCTCGAGCGAGGTAGTGATGATATTGTCATAATCATATTACTATTAACCCGTTTGAGTATATCAAACGGGTTTTTTGTTGTTTATAAACTTCGCTGATATACTCATACCTAATTTTAAATTAAACATGAGTATTTTAAAAATTGCCATCCAAAAATCAGGTCGTCTCAACGAAGACAGTATCCAAATTTTAAAAGATTGTGGAATTTCCATAAACAATGGAAACGACCAATTAAAAACCGCTGCTTCTAACTTCCCCCTTGAAGTCTATTTTCTTCGTAATTCCGACATTCCTCAATACCTTATTGATGGTGTTGTTGATGCTGCTATTGTTGGAGATAATCTGTTAGTTGAAAAAAATCAGGACATACAGGTTGTTGAAAAACTAGGCTTTTCGAAATGTAAAGTTTCAATCGCTGTTCCTAAAAATTTCATTTACAATTCGATTGAAGATTTAAACGGATTGCGAATTGCCACTTCCTATCCAAAAACAGTTACCAATTATTTCGATGCTAAAAAGGTTCAAATCGAAATTCACCAAATATCAGGCTCCGTAGAAATTGCTCCGAATATTGGGCTTTCAGACGCAATTGTTGATATTGTTTCCAGCGGAAGTACACTTTTCAAAAACAATTTAAAAGAAGTAGAGGTTATCCTTAAAAGTGAAGCTGTTTTAGCCATTTCATCGCAAATTACTGAGGAAGCAAAAACGATTTTAAACAAGTTACAATTTCGTATCCAATCGGTTTTACGAGCTCGAAAATCGAAATATATTTTGATGAATGTACCAAATAATAAAATTGCTGAAATAAGTAGAATTCTTCCAGTGTTAAAAAGCCCAACAGTTATGCCTCTTGCTGAAGAAGGATGGAGTAGTATACATTCTGTAATTGATGAAGAGAAATTTTGGGAAGTCATCGACGAGCTTAAAGCTGCCGGTGCTGAAGGAATTTTAGTGTGTCCAATCGAAAAAATAGTATCATAAAACAACAACTATCATGAAAGTTATAATAAACCCATCTAAAGATACTTGGTCAGAAATTTTAAAAAGACCAACACAATCGTTCAAAGATATTGAACAAACAGTTAAAGAGATTTTTAAAGAAATACAGCAAAAAGGAGATGAAGCGATAGCTAAATACACTTCTTTTTTTGACGGAATTACATTAGAGAATACTACTGTTTCTGACATTGAAATCGAAGAAGCTCTCAAATTAGTTTCTAATGAATTGAAAGAAGCTATCCAGATTGCAAAATCAAATATTGAAAAATTTCACGCTGCTCAAAAAACAGAAAAAATTGAAATTGAAACAACTAATGGTATTGTTTGTTGGCAAGAAAAACGCCCTATTCAAAAAATTGGATTGTACATTCCTGGAGGATCTGCACCGCTTTTTTCAACTGTATTGATGTTGGCCGTCCCTGCTCAATTAGCAGGTTGTAAGGATGTTATTTTGTGCTCACCGCCAGATAGAATCGGAAAAATTAATCCTGCTATTTTATATGCTGCTACGCTTTGTGGGATTACTAAAATTATCAAAGTAGGTGGAATGCAAGCCATTGCAGGAATGACTTTTGGAACCAAATCTATTCCTAAAGTGTATAAAATTTTTGGTCCAGGAAACCAATTTGTAACCATTGCTAAGCAAGTAGCTACACAATTTGGTGTCGCAATTGATATGCCTGCAGGTCCAAGTGAATTACTGGTTTTTGCAGATGATTCAGCAAATCCTGCCTTTGTAGCTTCCGATTTATTAAGTCAAGCGGAACATGGAGCAGATAGTCAAGTGATTCTGGTTTCGACTTCCAAATCTATTTTGAATCAAGTAGAAAAAGAAATTAGCCTCCAAATTGAAGATTTACCTCGAAAGGAAATAGCACAAAAAGCCATCGACAATTCAAAGCTAATTTATGTCAAGACTGATAAAGTAGCCATTGATATCATTAATGAATATGCGCCGGAGCACTTTATTGTTTGCAGTAAAAAAGAAGGTTTTTTTATTGAAAACATTATAAATGCTGGTTCTGTTTTTATTGGAAATTATACACCTGAAAGTGCTGGAGACTATGCTTCTGGAACGAATCACACGTTGCCAACAAACGGTTATGCCAAAAATTACAGTGGTGTGAATTTAGATAGTTTTCTAAAAGCAATGACTTTCCAAAAAATCAGTAAAGATGGTATTCTGAATATCGGTAAAACCATAGAAATCATGGCTGATGCCGAAGGTTTACAAGCACACAAAAATGCAGTTTCAATTCGTTTAAAATCATTAGAAAATGGAAATTAATACCTTAATCCGAAAAAATATCGCTCAGATGATGTCTTATTCTTCTGCAAGAGATGAATTTGAAACATGTGATCAAGAAATGATTTTTCTTGATGCCAATGAAAATCCGTTTGAAAATGGCGTGAATCGTTATCCAGATCCAAAACAAAAATCTGTCAAAGTAATTTTATCTGAAATAAAAGGTATTGATACCAATCAGATTTTATTGGGAAATGGAAGTGATGAAATATTGGATTTGTTGTTTCGTGCTTTCTGCGAACCTAATCAGGATAATGTAATCACATTGCCGCCAACGTATGGTATGTACGGTGTTTTGGCAAATTTGAATGCTGTTGACAATCAAGAGATTTTATTGACCAATGATTTTCAGCCTGATATTTCAACCATTTTTGAGGCAATAAACGAGCAAACAAAAATCATATTCCTTTGTTCGCCAAACAATCCTACAGGTAATTCTTTTTCAGATGAGAAAGTATTAACTTTATTAGAAAATTTCAATGGATTGGTCGTCTTAGATGAAGCGTATATTGATTTTTCTAATGGTGAAAGTTGGTTGTCTAAATTGAATAATTATTCCAATTTAGTTATTACTCAAACCTTATCCAAAGCGTATGGAATGGCTGGAATACGATTGGGTATTTTATACGCATCTGAAGAAATAGTTTCTGTTTTAAACAAAATTAAGCCGCCATATAATGTTAATATTCTATCTCAAGAAAAAGCTTTAGAAAGATTGAGTAAAAACAATGAAGTAAACATTGAAATTAGCAATATTATAAAGCAACGAGAGGAGCTACTTAAACAATTACTTGAGATGAATTTTATTCAAAAAATATATCCAACTAATGCTAATTTTATACTTGTAAAAGTGGATGATGCAAATTTTAGATACCAGCAATTAGTAGAAAAAGGAATTGTAATCAGAAACAGAACAACACAGCCATTGTGCGAAAATTGTTTACGAATTACCATTGGAACTCAATTAGAAAATGAACAACTCATCAAAATATTAAAATCATTATAATGTCACAAAAAGTATTATTTATAGATAGAGATGGGACGATGGTTTTAGAACCGGAAAACTATCAATTAGATAGTTTAGAAAAATTAGAGTTCTATCCAAAAGCATTTCAATATTTGAGCAAAATTGCTCAAGAATTAGATTTTGAATTAGTTATGGTTACTAATCAAGATGGTTTAGGAACTTCTAGTTTTCCAGAAAACACTTTTTGGCCAACTCAAAATTTTATAATTAAAGCGTTTAAAAACGAAAATGTATCATTTAAGGATGTATATATTGATAAGAGTTTTCCAGAAGAAAACACTCCAACTCGAAAGCCAAGAATAGGAATGTTGACTAAATATATTAATAATTCAGTGTATGATTTAGAGAATTCATTTGTTATTGGAGACCGAATTACTGATGTAGAATTAGCTAAAAATTTGGGTTCAAGGGCGATTTTCATCAATAATGATGAGACTTTAGGAAGTACTGAAATTAGTTCTAAAAAAGAAGAATTAACCAATACAATTGTTTTACAAACCAAAGATTGGAAAGAAATCTACGAGTTTCTAAAATTAAAAAACAGAACAGCTTCCATTGTTAGAAAAACAAATGAAACCGCTATTGCTATCAACTTAAACCTTGATGGTACAGGAAAAAGCAATATAGATACAGGAATTGCCTTTTTTGACCACATGTTGGATCAGATTGCACGTCACGGACAAATTGACTTGGATATTGATGTTAAAGGTGATTTACAAGTTGATGAGCACCACACGATTGAAGATACTGCCATTGCTTTAGGTGAAGTGTTTGCTACAGCTTTAGGAAACAAATTAGGGATTGAACGTTATGGTTTTTGTTTACCAATGGATGATTGTTTAGCGCAAGTTGCTATTGATTTTGGTGGTAGAAACTGGCTCGTTTGGGAAGCCGATTTTGAACGTGAAATGATTGGACAAATGCCCACAGAAATGTTTTTCCACTTTTTTAAATCGTTTACAGATGGTGCCAAATGCAATTTGAACGTTAAGGCAGAAGGTACAAACGAACACCACAAAATCGAAGCTATTTTTAAGTCTTTTGCCAAAGCAATAAAAGCAGCTGTAAAACAAGACGCAGAGAAAATGATTTTACCAAGTACAAAAGGAATGTTATAATGAAAATAGCAATTATAGATTATGGTGCTGGAAATGTACAAAGTGTGCTTTTTGCTTTGGAAAGACTTGGTTTTACTGGAATTGTCACTAAGGATTGGAATGTGATTCAATCAGCTGATAAAGTTATTTTTCCAGGAGTAGGCGAGGCGAGTAGTGCTATGAATAAACTAAAAGAAAGTGGTTTGGATATTTTAATTCCAACGCTAAAACAACCGGTTTTGGGGATTTGTTTGGGAATGCAATTGTTATGTAATTCAAGTGAAGAAGGAAATACAAAAGGGTTAGGGATTTTTAATGTAAACATTATCCGATTTTCAAATCAAGTGAAAGTTCCGCAAATGGGATGGAATACTATTTACAACCTTAAATCAGCTTTATTCAAAGGGATTAATCCAAACGAATACATGTACCTAATTCACAGTTTTTACGCGCCAATTTGCAATGAAGCGATTTCTTCGACTGATTATGAGCTGGAATATGCCTCTGCTTTACAAAAAGAAAACTTTTATGGAGTGCAATTTCACCCTGAAAAAAGTGGCAGAATTGGTGAACAAATTTTAAAGAATTTTCTAAACATAGTAAATTAAAATCATGAGAATAATACCAGCCATTGATATCATTAACGGGAAATGTGTTCGTCTTTCTAAAGGAGATTATAATTCAATGAAAATATATGATGAGAATCCATTAGAAGTAGCCAAAAGATTTGAAGCTCATGGAATTAAGTACTTACATTTAGTCGATTTAGACGGTGCCAAATCCAGTAAAATAATTAATCATAATGTTTTAGAATTAATTGCTTCTAAAACCGCCTTAAAAATCGATTTTGGTGGTGGATTAAAAAGCGATACTGATGTTAGAATTGCTTTTGATAGTGGTGCCAATCAAATTACTGGAGGAAGTATTGCAGTCAAAGATCCCGAAACCTTTCTGAATTGGCTAAAAAAATACAGTTCAGAAAAAATCATTTTAGGTGCGGATGCCAATAACAAAAAAATTGCTGTTTCGGGTTGGTTGGAAGAAAGTCAGGAAGAACTAATTCCTTTCATAAGAAATTACCAAATTCAAGGAATTGAAACCGTTATTTCAACAGATATCGCTAAAGACGGTATGCTTGAAGGGCCTAGTTTTGAATTATACCAAGAGATTTTAACCGAAGTAAAAGACATTAAACTTATTGCTTCCGGAGGAATTTCGACATTTGATGAACTGCCAAAATTAGCCGAATTGGGTTGTGAAGGAACAATTATTGGAAAGGCGATATATGAAGGTAGAATTAGCCTAAAACAATTAGAACAATTTATTTTAACCAATTAAAAATGCTTACAAAACGAATTATACCTTGCCTTGACATTAAAAATGGACGAACTGTAAAAGGAGTCAATTTTGTTGATTTAAAAGATGCGGGTGATCCTGTTGAATTGGCTAAAATATATGCTGAAAATGGTGCCGATGAATTGGTTTTCCTTGATATTTCTGCCACAGAAGAGCGCAGGAAAACATTAATTCCATTGGTTCGAGAAATAGCGAAATCGATTGCTATTCCTTTTACTGTAGGTGGCGGAATTTCTTCCGTTGAAGATGTACAATTATTGCTTCAAAATGGTGCCGATAAAGTTTCTGTTAATTCTTCTGCGGTTAAAAATCCTGAATTAATCAATGAATTGGCGACAGCTTTTGGTAGTCAGTGTATTGTGATAGCTATCGACGCAAAGAAAATTGATGGTATTTGGAAAGTGCATT
>JBDTNG010000288.1:0-10059 GCA_039933895.1 Flavobacterium sp.
TGAAAAAAGTTGGTGATGTAATCAAAGAAGGCGATATTCTTGCCGAAATTGAAACTGACAAAGCCACTATGGAATTCGAATCATTCAATGCAGGAACACTTTTGTATATTGGAATTAATGAAGGTGAATCAGCACCCGTTGATAGCATTTTAGCAATCATTGGACCTGCAGGAACAGATGTTTCTGGTGTGGTAGCCGGTTTTAAAACTGGTGGTTCAGCTACTCCCGAAACTTCGGGGCCTGTAGCAGAAAAAGCTGCCGAAGTTGCTGCCCCAACGACTGCTAATAATGTTCAAGCGCCAGTTTCTAATTCAAATGAAAGAGTTTTTGCTTCGCCTTTGGCCAAAAAAATTGCTCAAGATAAAGGTATCAGCTTGTCACAAGTAAAAGGTTCTGGTGAAAATGGACGTATCGTAAAAAGCGACGTTGAAGGATTTACACCTCAAGCGGTTTCACAAACTACTTCACCTGCAACAAGCGGAACTACTGCATCAGCAGTAAAACCATTTGTTCCGGCAGGAGAAAAATTTACAGAAGAAATCAAAAATTCGCAAATGCGTAAAACCATTGCGAAACGTTTGTCAGAATCTATATTCACAGCACCTCATTTCTATTTAACTATCGAAATTACGATGGATGAAGCAATGAAGTCCAGAGCGACAATCAATACTATTCCAGATACTAAAGTGTCATTTAACGATATGATCGTTAAAGCTTGCGCTATGGCCTTGAAAAAACACCCACAAGTAAATTCACAATGGAGAGAAGACGCCATGATTATAAATCATCACGTAAACATTGGTGTTGCTGTGGCTGTTGAAGATGGTTTAGTTGTTCCAGTATTAAACTTTGCGGATCAAATGAGTTTGACTCAAATTGGTGCTAGCGTGAAAGATTTGGCTGGAAAAGCAAAAACTAAAAAATTAACGCCAGCTGAAATGGAAGGCAGTACTTTTACAGTGTCTAACCTTGGAATGTTTGGTATTACCGAATTTACTTCGATTATCAATCAACCAAATTCAGCTATTTTGTCTGTTGGTGCTATCGTTGAAAAACCAGTAGTGAAAAACGGTCAAATCGTTGTAGGGAATACCATGAAAGTGACTCTAGCTTGCGATCACCGTACAGTGGATGGCGCAACTGGAGCACAATTCCTGCAAACATTAAAACAATACGTTGAAAATCCAGTGACCATGCTGGCATAATCAAAACGTTTTTATATATGAAACCGTCTATTTGTTTAAATAAATAGACGGTTTTTTTATTGGAATAATTCTTAAAAATTTTGCTTCATTGCCCATTTAAGCAAAGAATTCTTTTCTTTCGGCAAACCTAATTTTTCAATTATTTTACTGCGATGTCCTTCTACTGTTTTTTCAGACAAGAATAATAATTCAGCAATTTGTTTGCTTGTTTTTTGCTGCGCTACTTGTTCTAATATTTTTCTTTCGGATATGGTTAAATTGGCCAAATCTCCTAAATTTGTCTGAGATGAAATGATTAAATCATCTTCTAAAAACGGACTCACATATTTGTTGCCTTTTTTAACTTCATCTAAGCATTTCTCCAACTCAGTTTGCGCATGTTCTTTTAAAATATAACCGTAAACTCCATATTCCGTAGCTTTTTTATAAAGTGTCATTTCTTTGTGCATCGTGAGCAAAATAACTTTGGTCCACATCTTATCTTCCTGCACTCTTTTAGCCACATCCAATCCATCTAATCCTGGCATATTAATGTCTAAAATAGCAATATCTGGTTGGTGTAATATAATTAAATTTAAAGCCGAAATACCGTTCGAACAAGCATCTGCTACTTTATACCCGTACGATTCTACAAAGCTTTTGGTGCCTTGTAAAGTAAATGGATGATCATCTGCGATTAGTATTTTCATATGTTGTTCCTTATTGTTTTTTAATTTCAATTTTTATTACGGTTCCATTTTTGTTAGAAGTTATCTTTGCGTCTCCACCAATGGCTCTGCTTCGTTCAATAATATTATGTAGTCCGAAAGCGGTTTTACTATTTAATGTTTCGTTCACATCAAAGCCTTTTCCGTTGTCTTTTATTTCAATAGCAATAGTATTTTGATTCTCCGAAATGGTGATCTTTGCCGCAACAGCATTCGCATATTTGATAATGTTTGATAAGGCTTCCTGAACAATACGATAAATTTGTAATTCAGAAGATGAAGCCAAATCGGAATGATACTCTATCTCGGCGGTAACCATAAAATTATTGACCAATTGTATGCGTTCTACCATTTGAATGATACTTTCTTTCAATCCAATTTTATCAAACATGATGGGATGTAAATTCCGACTGATACTGCGTATGTCATTAATAATAGCGTCGATTTTTTGATTGGTGATTTCTGTTTTTTCTTCGAAAGAATTTTTTAAACTTAACAGTTCATGACTCACACTATCATGTAAATCACTGGCAATTCGTTTGCGTTCTTCTTCTGTTTTTTCCAATAATTGCTTGGTGTACAATTGTGCGTTTTGTTTTTCTAAGTGTAGCTTTTTTTGTTTTTGTCGGATAGAATAAATAAATATCGATAGAAATAATCCAATAAATAAAGAGGCTAATAATGCTATTGTGGTGTTTTTGTTGACAATCGTTTTCTCCTGAATGGCAATTTGTTGTTCTTTCTTTTCGGTTTGGTATTTTGTTTCCAGTTCAGCAATTTTTCCTCTTGTAGCAATGTTTCCAATACTATCTGCAATAATTTGTTTTTCTGCTTCATAATACAAGGCACTTTTGAAATCATTGTTTTGAATAGCATTTTTTTGTAATACACCATAAAACATATCGACTTTTTCATATTGTTGATTGGTTATTAAGGTTGGTAATGCTTTTTTTATATCATCAAAATTTGAATAATTAGGATTTTTCTTTATTTCATATAGCGCAGAAGTTACTTTATACTCCTGAGCCAAATCGTCAGAATCTATTTCTTCAACAATTGGTTTTAGGTCATCCAGCATTTTTTTAGCTTCCGCTAATTGGTTCTGCTGTACTAAATTCTCAATTTTAAAATCATACAGTTTTATTTTTAAAATTTTACTGTCGTCCTTACTGTCTATAAAAGTTTGATATGTAGAATCAATGAGTGCCGCTTTTCGAGAATCTTTCAAAAAATCATAAATCGAGATTTTATTAATCAAACCGATATAGACATTGTAAGTATTATCGATGCTTTTATAAGCTTTTATGGCTTTGTCAGCGTTTTCAATAGCTCTTTTCTTATCTCCAATGGCAGTGTAAATGTTAGCATAATTTGAATAAACAAAAGCCAGTCCTTTTGGGTTGTCTATCTGGGTGAAGTATTCGAAAGATTTTTGATTGGCAGCTAAACTCAAATTCTGCTTGCCCATTATATAATACATATACGATAAATCATAATAAGCCCTGGCTATATTATAACAGCTATTGTAGTCATTTGGTTCTAATGAAGTAATCTTTCTTAAACACGTACAGGCCTTTTTTAAGTTGTTTTTGTCGTAATAATAATTAGCTAAATAAGCATCTACAAAAGTGGTTTTTAGTACTGGTACTTCCTTTCTGTATTTGGTGTCAAACTCTCTGATTGTTGCCATAAAGGGCTCATTAAAATCATAAGAATCGGCTAGATACACACAGGCTATATCTAAAATTTCGGCAGCATTTAAATAATTACGCTCTTTTATTTTTTGATTATAATATTTATTTAAAACCAAAAAATATTTTTCGTCCTTTTTGTAATGCTCTACTTTATGTAACCATGCTTTAGTAGCATCTTCTTTAGCAGGCTCTTCTTTTTTAAAGACAACTTCAGTTTCTTTTTTCTCATCACAGGAGTTAAGTAAAAGACCTAAAATTAAACAGGAACAGAGTATTATGTTTTTAATTTTTGACATCATTCAATTTATTTTCACAAAAGTAGTTTTTTAGATTGTATAAAAAAGGAATTGATTAAGTTCAGGGGTTTCCCCTTATATGAATTGATTTTGCATTATGCCAACTTTGTACTCTAAATCAAATCATTTAAGATGAAAAAAAACTATTATTTATTTCTTCTATTTTACTCACTAATTAACAATGCTCAAGTGGGAATCGGAACTACAACCCCACAAGCAACTCTAGATCTTAGAGAAGCTAATCCAGCTGCACCAACTGCTAAGGCAGGTATTGCAATTCCTCAGGTAAGTATTTTGCCAAGCACAGGCAATCGAGCTGGACAGCTTATTTATCTAACTACAAGTAACTCTTATTATTTTTACAATGGTAGTTCATGGAAAGCACTGTCATCTGTATCGTCAGCAATTATTGGAGATGTAAAAAACGGCTATCAGACTACCGATCATAATGGATGGATATTGCTTAACGGCAGACTTAAAACCACATTAACCGCAACACAACAAGCCGCAGCTACTGCATTGGGTATTGGTGCAAATTTGCCCAATATTTCCGATAAAAGTATTGTTGGTTCAAGTGCTACTAAAGCTTTAAATACTGTTGGAGGTAGTGATAACGCGACTATTAGTAGGGATCAGCTGCCAAACATTGTTTTGACAGCATCTACTGAAGGGAATCATACACATACCATAGGTGAGTACTATAATAAAAATGTAAGCTTACAATTGGGATCAGTAAGTATTAGGGTTTTAGATACTGGTTATTCTTTTACCCAATCAAATGCACAGGGGAATCATACGCATATTATAGAGCCGTTAAATGGTGGTGTAACTCAAAATAACTTAAATATCCAGAACCCGTATATTACCATGAATGGTTTTATTTACTTGGGATTGTAATACATTTTCAGCAAAAAAATATCAAATTCAAGGGTTTCCCCTTGTATGAATTCATGATCTATTAGGTCAATTTTGTAATCTAAATATTAAAAAGAAAAAACATGAAAAAAATGACTCTATTAAAAAAGCAAATTCTTTTGCTCGCATTATTACTCGTTAGTAGTTTTGCTATAGGGCAGACTCCTGCAAGTGCACTGGATTTTGATGGTTCAAATGATTTTGTGCAATTGGGAAATATTATGCCTGCTACTTATACAAAAGAAGCTTGGTTTTATGTGTCAAATTTAGGGCTTCAGAACAATCTTATTTCTGGTGGTTCAGACGGGCAACATGCGCTGTATCCTTCAACTCATAATGGTACCTGGAACGCAGTGCAGGATCCAACGCCAATTGTAGTCAATACTTGGTATCATGTTGCGTTGACTTATGATGCAGCTACTACTACGATGAAATTATACAAAAATGGAAATTTAGTTGCAACAAATACTAATGTGCCTCCTTTTATTGGGGGTAATGCCTTAAGGCTTGGTTCTTATGATGCTTCTCAAAATCTTCTTGGTGGTAAATTAGACGAAGTTCGTATCTGGAATAGAGTGTTGCAACAATGTGAAATTCAAAGTAATATGAATGGAGAGCTTCCTTCAGGACAAGTAGGTTTAGTGGCCTATTATAAATGCAATCAGGGAATTGCTTCCGCAAATAACACATCAATTACTAGTCTAACTGATGCCAGCGGAAATAATAATACAGGTACTTTAAACGGATTCTCATTAACAGGAACTACTTCAAATTGGGTGGCATCCGGTGGTGTAGTGACTGGGACTATGAGTCCAGCTCCATTGTCAGTTACTAGCCCACAGGTTTTTTGTTCGGGTGCTACTGTTGCTGGTTTAACGGCTACAGGTACCAATATTAAATGGTATAATGTTGCTACAAATGGAACTGCCTTGCTTTCTACAGCTACATTGGCTACAGCTACTTACTATGTCACACAGACTTTAGGTACTTGCGAAAGTCCAAGAACAGCAGTTACGGTAACGGTAAATACTACTGCTTTACCAATTGCTACAACTCCTCAAACGCTTAATAATGGTGCTACTGTTGCTAATCTTGCCGCTACTGGGACTAATTTAAAGTGGTATGTCGCTCTATCTGGAGGTACTGCTTTAGTGAATACAACAGTAATAACTGCCGGTACTTATTATGTTTCTCAAACAGTATCAAGTTGCGAAAGTTTAAGAAGAGCTGTTCAAGTTACTATTAATGGGGCTGGGTTAGATTTTGATGGTGCAAATGATTATGTACAATTGGGAAATATCATGCCCGCAACTTACACAAAAGAGGCTTGGTTTTATGTGTCAAATTTAGGACTTCAAAATAATCTTATTTCTGGAGGTGCAGATGGGGAACATGCGCTATATTCTTCAGTTACTTATGGAAATAGATTATCTGCAGGGCACAATGGTACTTGGAATGCTGTGCAAGATCCAACTCCAATTGTAGCTAATACATGGTATCATGTTGCTTTGACTTATGATGCGGCAACCACTACGATGAAATTATATAAAAATGGAAATTTAGTGGCAACAAATACAAGTGTGCCTCCTTTTATAGGGGGTAATACAGTAAGACTTGGTTCTTATGATGTGCTTCAAAATTTACTTGGAGGTAAATTAGATGAAGTTCGTATTTGGAACCGTGCTTTACCTCAAGCTGAAATTCAAAATAACATGAATTGTGAATTACCATCAGGTCAAACGGGTTTAATAGCTTATTATAAATTTAACCAAGGGATTGATAATGCAAACAATGCAGCAATAAATACACTCACGGATGCTAGCGGGAATGCAAATAATGGAACTTTAACCAATTTTGCCCTAAACGGAACATCATCAAATTGGGAAGCAGATTCAGTTATTGCTTCGGGGGTTAGTTGTCAGCCGTATTTGTCAGCCGTTTCTTTTGATGATGTAGATTTTAAGTATTATCCAAATCCAGTATTAGATGTTTTAAATCTGAACGCTGCCGCAGAAATTTCTAAAGTTCAAATCATCAATCTTTTAGGACAAGAAGTAATTTCTAAATCCTTAAATGCAAAACAAGGGCAAATTGATGTACAGTTTTTAGCACCTGGGACTTATTTGGTCAGAGTTACCTCAGAGGATAAAGTGAAAATAGTGAAAATAATCAAACAATAAATGGGTTCTTTTTAATGGTTGTTTAGTTGAAAACCGTCAGTAATGGCGGTTTTTTTATTTGAAAAAGAATCACAATAATGTATGCCGACGATTTTTTAGTCGGTGCAGGTTGTTCAGAACCCGGTGCAAATCATTTCCTACCCGGTGCAAAGACAAAAGTACCCGGTGCAAATCGTTTCCTAGCCGGTGCAAAGCATTTCCTAGCTGGTGCAACGTCAAATATACCCGGTGCAAGTCATTTCTTAGCCGGTGCAAAGCATTTCTTAACTGGTGCAATTGGATTAAAACACAGAATATTTCTACAGCCGTCTCAAAATTTATTACTTTTGAATTTTAATAGAAAAAATGAGCAAAAATATTATCATCACTGGAACTTCTCGCGGAATGGGTTACGAACTGGCATTGCTATTTGCTAATGCTGGTCATAACGTTTTAGCCATCTCCCGAAAAATCCCGCAAACATTACTCGAAAATGCAAATATTACCTGTCTTTCAGTCGATTTGTCTCATGAAAAAGAATTGCAAAAAGTAACCGATTTCCTCTCTCAAACTTGGAAAAAAGTTGATATTATTATCCATAATGCAGGTAGTTTGCTGCACAAGCCTTTCGGCGAAATTACAGCCACCGAATTTGAAAATATATATAAAGTAAACGTTTTTGGTGTGGCCAATTTAACCCGAATCTGTATTCCATTTCTTCAAAAAGGAAGTCATGTCGTAACGATTAGTTCGATGGGAGGTATTCAGGGAAGTGTTAAGTTCGCTGGACTTTCGGCTTACAGTTCAAGCAAAGGAGCCGTGATTACCTTATCAGAATTATTGGCAGAAGAATATAGAGAACAGGGCATTGCGTTCAATGTTTTAGCCTTGGGTGCTGTTCAAACCGAAATGCTACAAGAAGCTTTTCCTGGTTACGAAGCACCAATTTCAGCTGCTGCGATGTCCGATTATATTTTTGATTTTGCCTTAACCGGAAATAAATACTTCAACGGAAAAGTGCTTCAGGTTTCATCGACTACGCCATAAATGAAGAGTGTTTTAGAAAAATATTTACCAGACCATGCGGTCGATATGTGTTTTGAACTCATCAAAGCCAATCATGTGCATCTCAAAATTGTAAATGAGCGTGTCACACGTCATGGCGATTATCGTAAAGATGCTCAAGGTTTTCACTTAATTACCGTGAATTCGAGTCTGAATAAATATCGTTTTCTAATGACTTTAATTCATGAGATCGCCCATTTAGTGGCTTTCGAAAAATACGGACGCTACATCAAACCACATGGTGATGAATGGAAATTAACATTCCAACGGTTGATGGTGCCTTTCATCCGACCAGAAATATTCCCTAATCAGTTGTTGCCTTTATTAGCCAGACATTTCAAAAATCCAAAAGCCAGTAGTGATACCGATGCTACTTTGTCATTGGCCTTGAAACAATTCGATCCTGTAAACGATAAAAACTATATCTTTGAAATTCCTTACGGAAGCATTTTTAGAATACACAATGGTAAGATTTTTAAAAAAGTAGCCATACGATTGAAACGATTTGAATGCCAGGAAGTGAGTTCCGGTCGCATTTATTTATTCAATCCCAATGCAGAAGTAGAATTATTACCCAATTGATTAAAATCTAAGTAACTCAGTAACTTTGTTATTTAGCAACTCAAAAGAAAATGAATAAAAATTATTACGCAATATTAATGGCTGGTGGCGTTGGTTCCCGTTTTTGGCCAGTCAGTACTACCGAGTTTCCAAAGCAATTCCACGATATGTTAGGTTCGGGAGAAACCTTAATACAAAAGACTTTCTCACGTTTATCAAAACTGATTCCCGTTGAAAATATTCTGATTCTAACCAATGAAAAATACAATCATCTTGTTTTAGAACAGTTACCACAAGTAAAGCAAGAGCAGGTTTTATTAGAACCAGCTATGCGAAATACTGCCCCTTGTATTTTATACGCGTCCTTGAAAATTCAAAAGCAAAATCCAAATGCAATAATGGTGGTAGCGCCAAGTGACCACTGGATTGAAGATGAAGTAGCTTTTACACAAAATTTACAGCAATGTTTTGATTTTTGTGCCAAAGAAAATGCGTTGATGACTTTAGGAATTCAACCTACATTTCCGAATACAGGTTTTGGTTATATCGAATTTGATAAAACCGATGCTAATCCAATAAAAAAAGTAAGTCAGTTCAGAGAAAAACCTGATTATGAAACTGCAAAATCGTTTTTAGACAGTGGTAATTTTTTATGGAATGGTGGTATTTTTATTTGGAGCGTTCAATCCATAACCGAAGCTTTCGAAAAGTTTCAACCGCAAATGAATGCTTTGTTTCGCCAAGGCTTTGAGAGTTATAATACTTCCAATGAAAAACAATTTATTGAAGAAAATTATGCATTGGCAGAAAACATTTCTATCGATTATGCAGTGATGGAAAATGCAGCAAACGTATATGTTTTACCGGCTACTTTCGATTGGAATGACCTCGGAACTTGGGGATCATTACATGAAAAATTAGACAAAGATGAAAACAACAATGCTGTGGTAAATGCTAAAGTTTTGCTTGAAAACGCCTCTAATAATATTGTGCGTTCCGATGCTGATAAGCTAATCATTATTGATGGTTTGCATGATTATATCATTGTAGATAAAGAAGGCGTATTGCTTATTTACCCAAAAAACAAAGAACAGGATATTAAAGCTGTAGTGGCAAAGTTGAATAAAGATTAAAGCCCTTCTTTCAATACTGCTTCTCTTACTTTTTTAAATAATTCTGAAGAATATACAAAATCGGTAACGGCTTCGTTATCGGTTCTGAAGATTTCATTTTTATTACCTTCCCAAGCTTTTAAACCATTTTTTAAGAATACAATTTTATCGCCAATTTCCATCACCGAGTTCATATCGTGTGTGTTAATTACCGTTGTGATATTGTATTCCGCAGTAATTTCCTGAATTAAATTGTCAATTACAATCGCAGTTTTTGGGTCTAATCCAGAATTCGGTTCATCACAAAATAAATATTTAGGATTGTTTACAATCGCACGGGCAATC
>JBDTNG010000289.1:0-15177 GCA_039933895.1 Flavobacterium sp.
TTAGTGATTATGTTAAAGGATTCAACGTTGAAATTACAGGTTTCAAAAGAGTTGCATTAGGATAATATTCCTTTTATACATTATAAAAAAATCCCGAATACTATTCGGGATTTTTTGTTTTTGGTTGGGTTGTTATTGCTGCAGTTGGTGAATCGGAAGTCGCAGGAACTAAATCTGACTCTGCAGGCACAAAAACTACTTCTGCAGATGCTCCAACTATAATTGCAGGCACAAAAACTACTTCTGCAGGCACGAAAACTATAATCGCAGGTGCTCCAACTATAACCACAGGCATAAAAACTATAACTGCAGGTGCTTCAATTATAAACGCAGGCATGAAAACTATAACTGTAGGCGTTCCAACTACAACTGCAGGCACGAAAACTATAACTGAAGTTGCTCCAACTATAAACGCAGGAGCTTACTTGAATCTTCAGTTGGCAAGAAAATTTAGTCTCTCATTGTTTTGAATTCCAAAATAACAACTTGATGGTATTGTGGACTCGCAGCACCGAAGACACTTTTTACATATTGTTTGACTTCTTTGGCGGTTTGTGTTAGTCCCGTCACTGCATCATAAAGCGCTTGGTTTCTTTGAATAATTGTGTTACTGTATTGTGTGTAGCTATTAATCAGCGCGGTGTTGGTTGACTGCATGGTCAGAATCTTGGCGTTCAACGAAGATAATTTCAGTTCACTTTCGTTTGGGCTGTAAAATGGATTTTGTTGCAACACCTGAGTTAGATTGATATAATGATCAATTAAACGGTCGTAGGACTGTTGAGAAGTAGAGATTGCTTTTACCGTTTCGGCATCCCCTTCTGGCGTCGTTTTAGTTTTTGGCGTATTTGAGCCTTGAATCTTTTTATTGATTGATTTTAAATCCTTTATCGCTAAATTATCCGCACCAGAAACGATAAATGCGTTGATGATTTTTGTGGCAAGCGGCTTCAGATTTTCGAATTCATGTCGGCGATCGTTTGTAGCGTTATCGAAACTTACTTTGGTTGCTTTGGTCTGATTTAGTTTTTGAATTGCGTTTACGTATTGGCTTTGCAATGCTGAGATTTTTAAGGCTTCTTTTGACGGATCGTAGGCTGATCCGTAGCCTTGGCAAAAGGAAATAAGGTTCTGGAAGTTGGCAATGTTTTTTGCGTGTCCTGTCTCTGATGTTGAACTTTTTTTCTTTACTGGGTTTGCAGTTTCTGCTGAAATTGTTTCTAACATAATTTTTGTTTTTAAAAAGTTATTAATGATTTATAGCTTTTCATGCTAACTAATATCGTGCCAAAATTCTTACAAAAAATATTTTAGGGGTTGGGATGGAAATGGTTATCTTTGGGGAAGGCGGTGGGAAAGTACTTACTTGCTAGTTTGCGTACATTATAAAAATCAACAATGATAACAGCTATTTTTCCTATAGTTTCTCACAATTCAAATAAAAAAGAGTGGAAATGTCTTGGAACAGGTTTTTTTTTGAATCCTGTAGGAGCATTCGTGAGCGCAAAGCATTTGTTTATGGATAGCGACGGTCACACAGAAACTACTTTGTATGGAATACAAAATTTTAAAAATGAAGAGTATCATGTCAGACCAGCAACAAACTTATATCCTCATAACTTTTCTGACTTGATGATAGGAACACTTGGCAAACGGAGAACTAGGACAGGTGAAAACGTAGAAACTCAATTAACAGAATTTTTTGCCCTCGATTTAGAACCCTTGAAAATTGGGGATGAAATATATACATATGCATATCCAAATACTGAACGAGAAGAATTAGTCGAAACAGAATTTGAGTTTACATTTACAAGTTCATATTCTAAAGGGAAAATCGTAGAATTTCATCCAGATGGTTTTTCTATACTTAAAAATAAATGTTACCAAACAGATATGAATTTTGATGGTGGCGCAAGTGGGGGTCCGGTATTTAAAAATGGATATATTGTTGGTATAAATTCAACTTCATATTCGGATAGTCTTGATGATGGAGATCCAATCTCTTTTATTACTCCGATAGATTATATTCTAGATTTTGCAGTGAATGTAGAAGGTAATATGGTTCCAATACTTGAGTTAATTGAAAAGGGATTCATAAAAATAAAGTAAACCTCGTCTATCAACAGTTTTGCTAAATTTAGGCATTAGTAGAACTACTATTATATTTATTCGTTCGACTGAATCGAGCTATCAGATTTGTTTTAGTAGATTTGTTTTGATATGCTTTGTGGGAACGGATTGTAAATCCGCCTATCGGTATTTAGAATTAAACCCTCAGCTCTATGTAACCAATGAGACGCTATCTATTATATAACTATATTTAAATATGAATTTTATATATTTCGTCGATTTAAATGAACCATTAGTTTGTATCAACCTCATCCGAACTAATAAATTAACATCGCCAGCCATACATCATATGGTAACTTACAAAACAATTTACCCTTTATATTTACTTGATCCAGATAAATTATTAGGTGATTTAAATTCAACTCAAATTGGTTTCGGATCTCCGCGCTTTCAATTAGTTGCATTCTCAAATTGGGCAAAAAATGGACTAAAAATAGGTATTGGAGTACCAAACACAATTTTTTTTACTCAAAATCAAATAGATAGAATTCATAGAATTGCACAATTAGAAATTGATTTTGAAAAAGGCAGAAGAGAAATTAATGAAATACATCCTAGTCGATTATCATGTATTTATTTAGCCGAAGATAGTATTGATGGCAGAACTATGCTAAAAAACATGTTTCTATCCAAACAAAATTTTCGCATAGCTCAAGTTTCAGTTTGTTTGGAAGCTCAATTCCTGAAAGTAGATTCAAAATGGATAGATTACTATGAGAAAACTGGAGATAAATCTGCTATCACTAGTTATTGGAACGGTGTTGATTATGATACTTTTCCTGAGCATGAATACTTATTAGAAGGACAGATTGAATTAATAAATCCAGAAGATAAAATTTATATTGAAAATAATTTCGATATGACAAAATACACTAGCTAACTAAGGCTTTAAGAACAGGTGCTTTAGTGAAATCAAAATTCATTTCTTATCTTCGTTCGGCAGAAAGCTCAACTACAAAATCACGATATGAGAATATTTTCAACAATAATTTTAACATTAGTAACTTTTACAACATTTTCACAGACAAAAATGAAAGAAGTTAATGAGTTAATAAATGAAAAAGATTCTGGATGGCCATTTGTAAAAGAATGGATCGCTTCAGCCAAAAATAAAGTTGAAATTCTATCCGTTAATAAACAAACAGCTAAGGAAACATTATATAAAACCCAAGTCACCACACGTTCTCCAATGGGTTCTATTATTTATGAAACTGGAGGTCTTTTGATTGACAATGGCTGGATTAGAATTCTTGGCTCTGGAAATGAAAAATTAAAAAGAACATTACCTGATTGGAATCTCGGGAAATCTTTTAAAAACTTTGGAGAGCAAGCTCCTTTTTTGCTAATAGCTGACGATGCAATTGGCGGATTCTTTTTGTTAAATGGCGGTGGATTAGGTAATGATTTAGGTAAGATTTATTATTTTGCACCTGATAGTTTAGCATTTGAACCTATCAATTTGACCTATACAGAATTTCTAGATTTTTGTTTCAACAATAACCTTCAAGAATTCTATAAGGATTATAGATGGAAAAGCTGGAAAGAAGATGTTTCAAAATTAAATGGTGATAGTGTATTTAACTTTTTCCCTTATTTATGGTCAAAAGAAGGCAAAAACATCGAAAAAACATCAAGAAAAGAAATTCCGATTGAAGAACAATATGGTTTAAACTTAGACTTTAGAAAACAGATGGGGATTGACAAATAAAATAGCATTTTGAAAACAAAAAAATTCGCTTTGCTTATAGTGTTGACAATACTTATTGCAACTTCAAGCTTTTCTCTAAAACAATCTGCATTTAACCCCACTGGGACGTATGAACTGAACGAGCATACCAAAGAAAGAAATGATGGTGTTTATGGTTACTTTGGTACCATTCAGGTAAAGAAAATAAACCATACTAAAATTGCCATGACTTTTTACATCTGTAAAGGTGCACCTAGTTATAATTCGGGTTCTTTTGTTGACACATTGGATTTTTCAAACAATGTTGCTATACACAAAGATGAAGACTGTGTGACCATATTTACTTTTACTAAAAAAGGAATCGATGTAAAAGAACAAAGTCATCGGTCTTGTTGGGGTGGTGGCGTAGTTGCCCATGGACATTTTAAAAAGACATCAGGAAAAGAACCTGTTTTGACTGATCCTGAAACAGGGGAGAAATTGTAAAAATATTTAGAAAAAACTTGACAATGAAGCTATTGAAATTTTTAATGTTTAACCGTTTGGTAAAAAACAATTTAAACAATACACATTCTTATTTAGAATGGAACAAGAGAATTAAATCTACTGCACTTGAAGGATCTTATACTGCATCTATATTTATTCCTTTTGGAATTATCCTAATGGTTCCATTCACTATTCTATTGGTTTGTCTCGGGGATGCATTTATGATAAATTTTTCGTGGCTGATTTTGGTTCCAGTTAATTTAATAATGGCAGCTCTTATTAACAAAGATATTTTTGGCGGACAAAGTGTGGTTCACCGAATTTTGGGTTATCAGGTAGTTGATGTAAAGACCAATAAACCAGCAAGCAAATTGAAGTGTATGTTAAGGAATGTGACAGCACCATTATGGATTATAGAAGGCGTTTTTTTATTAGTCAACCCCAAAAGACGACTTGGCGACTTTATTGCAGGAACAAGTTTAATTGAAGTGGAAGCCTCTGACCCTGAATTAATTTTAACTGAAATTAAAAACGCGAAATTCGATAAGGAAACAAAAGTGGCGCTGTTGGTTTCGGTAATATGGCTAATCGCTTTTATGCTTTTGTTTGACCCGAGGATGAGAATATTGTAAAACAAGTGGCTAACATGGGTTTCTTGAGATTACCATGTCGTCCCAATAGCTATCAGGACTCCTCGCAATGACAGTGGGTTTATCAAGTGGGTTTTGGTGGAATTACTATTCTTTTCCTATCTTCGTTGGGCAGAAAATCAGTTACAAATTCTAACCTAACGAAGTCATGGACTATCCGTACAAATAATAAAAAATGGCGAAAATAAAAATACTATCCTACTTACTAATTGCAATATTGTTTAGCGCTTGCGAAAAAACAAACACTCCAAGTTGTGAAAATCATTTTATAAACGGAAATAATTTATTGCTTGCCGGTGACTTTGAAAAGGCAAAGTCTGAATTTGAACTTGCCATTAAGGTTGACCCTAAAAATGCAAACGCTTATTATGGATTGGGACATCTGCATTCGTTAGAAGGAGATTTTGACAAATCCATTCAATCATTTACAGAAGCCATAAAAATCAATCCTGAATTTGCTTTCGCCTATTATGCAAGAGGAACATCCCATAGACTTATTGGAAATAATAAAGAAGCCAATTTAGACTATCTAAAAGCTGTTGAACTTAAACCCGATTTCATCTATGCTTTAGTACAATTAGCGAACCTTCAAGCACAAGATAATGACCATATAAATGCAATAAAAAATTTAGATAAAGTAATTGAATTGCAACCTAATTTTTATTTAGCCTATTATTATAGAGGGATGTATAAGCATACAGTGCTGGATAACAATGGAGCCATCGAAGATCTAACAAAAGTGATACGTCTTAAAAACGATTTCGCAAATAGCTATATAAATCGCGGCATAATTTGGGGAGCAATGAAAGAATTTAAAAATGCCATACAAGATTTAAACAAAGCAATTGAATTAAAAACAGATGATACAAGTGTATATATTTATAAAGGTATTTATGAAATCTCATTAGGACATAAAGTTGAAGCATGTGAAAGTTTTACTATTGGAAAAGAATTAGGGAATAAAACTTGCCAGACTTATATTGACAAATATTGCAAAAAATAGAACGATGAAAAACACCATTATAGCATTAATTACACTGATTTCGATAAACTGCTTCTCACAAAAACTTGTGGAATTCCAAATTGATAAAAATGTAAAGATTACTATTCCTTCAAATTATAAAATAGAAGATACATTACTACAAAAGGTAATCTATGTAGGAATTAGCAATGGAAGTATTGCCATTACAAAATCTCAAAACAAAGACACATTAACAACAGTTGAAGATGAAGATGATCTTATTCAATATTATGCTGAATTTCAGAAAGGCACATTAGAAGCCAGTAAGGGGACTTTAAGAAAACAAGAAATTATAACAAAACAAGATCTTAAAATCAAAAGAATTTATTACGACACACGAATAAACAATGCTCCTTATAGCGTTGACAATTATGTGTTATTTTTAGAAAACTACACTTACGCTATTCAGTTTATAGAACCTAGAGCAAAAATAATTGATAAAGATTTTAAAAATCAAAAAGAAAAAATACTATCCTCATTAAGCTTTCAGAAAAACTTAACGCTACAGGACCAATTTAATTATCACGTTGAGGGTTCACCTGGGTATAAAGCTGGACAAATATCTGTAGACATTCTAGTGTTTCTGATAATTGGATTTGTAATTTGGTTAAGCACACGACGAAGCAAGAAATAATCGATTCAAACAACGCTACGCAAAGTTTAACCTTAAAATTATTCTATGAAACCACTCATTGTACTTATAATTTCTTTTCTCTTTTCTATTACAATCTTGAAACTTCTTGGTGGTAACTATGATTTTCAATTGGCTGGAAGAATATCAATGGCAATCATGTTATTATTTACCTCAATTGGGCATTTTAAATTTTTAGATGGAATGAAATTGATGCTTCCAGACATACTACCACAGAAGAAACTAATTATTTACACCACTGGTATTTTAGAAATTGGCGCTGCTATATTATTATTGTTCAATGAGAGTCACAAAATTGCAGCATGCTTTATAATTCTTCTATTTATTTTTATGCTTCCAGCAAATATCAATGCTACTTTGAAACATGTAGATCATGAAAATGCAACCTATAATGGAAAAGGTGTGAAATATCTATGGTTTAGAATTCCTTTGCAAGTTTTCTTTATTCTGTGGGTATATTTTAGTTCTTATGGTTGATGCTAACAAAAATTTATGCTCATACAACAAAAAACCACTCCTTTCAGAGTGGTTTTTTGTTGATTCTTATTTCTTCTTTACAATAGGGAAATTTCTCGAGCGCATTAACGCATCGGAATTGGCCGCTCTGCCTCTGAATTTTTTATAAGCTTCCTCCTGATCTACTGTATTTCCAATGCTGAATACATTATCGTATAATTTTTTGGCTACTGCTTTGTCGTAAGGACCTTTGGCTTCTGTAAACGCTTCATACGCATCGGCACAAATAACATCAGCCCATAAATAACTGTAATATCCTGCAGCATAACCATCACTTGAGAATAAATGTCCAAATTGCGGAATACGGTGACGCATCACAATTTCAGAAGGCATGTTTAATTTAGCCAAAGTCTCTTCTTCAAATTTATGTGGATCAACAACATCAGTCGTTAAGTGCAACCTCATGTCGACCAAAGAACTTGAAATCGTTTCAACAGTAGAGAAACCTTCTCCGAAGTTAGCCGCTTTTTCAATTCTTTCCACCAAAGCTTGTGGTAATGGCTGATTGGTTTTGTAATGCAAAGCGAATTTGTTTAGCACTTCAGGCGTAGCCAACCAACGCTCTAATATTTGTGATGGGAACTCAACATAATCTCTCGCAACAGAAGTTCCTGAAAGACTAGGATACGTTACGTTTGAACACAAACCGTGTAATGCATGTCCGAATTCGTGGAATAAAGTACTGGCATCTTCCCACGAAATTAAAATAGGTTCATTTGGATCACCTTTGATGAAATTACAATTGTTAGACACAATTGTCATAACGTTACCGTCTAATTTTTGTTGGTCTCTGTAGGCATTCATCCAAGCACCTGAGCGTTTTCCAGCGCGTGCGTAAGGATCAAAATACCATAACCCAACCACTTTGCCCGTTAGTTGGTTTGTTACTTCCCAAACACGAACATCAGGATGGTAAACTGGTACGTTTGTGACTTGTTTGAAAGACAAATGGAATAGTTCACCCGCAACCCAAAACATACCTTCACGCAATTTTTCTAGTTGTAGGTATTGTTTAACTTCGTTTTGGTCTAAATCGTATTTTGCTTTTCTTACTTTTTCAGCGTAGTAACGGTAATCCCAAGGAGAAATTTTAAAGTTACCCCCTTCAGCATCGACTAATTTTTGCATTTCTGCTACATCTTGGTGTACTTTTTCAACAGCAGGTTTCCAAACAGATTCCATTAGTTCTAAAGTCTTTTCAGGTGTTTTTGCCATGGTATTGGATAAGCTCCAATGTGCAAAAGAAGGGAATCCAAGTAGTTTGGCTTTTTGTGTACGCAGTTTTAATATTTCAATCACGGTGGCATTGTTGTCGGTTGCATTTCCGTTGTCGCCACGTTTGATGAACATGGTCCAAGCTTTTTCTCTTAAATTTCTATTGTTTGAAAAGGTTAAGAAAGGTTCGATTGAAGAACGCGTATTGGCAACACAACCCATTACGTCTAACTTTCTTTCTTTGGCTTCAGCCATAGCTGCATTTTTAACCTCCTGAGGCAAATCATCGAAATCGGCTTCTGAATTTAAAGTTACATATTGATTGTGTTCTTCTGCTAATAAATTTTGGCTGAATTTGGTAAAAAGACCTGCTAACTGTTGGTTAATTTCGCTTACTTTTTCTTTGTCTTTCTCATTAAGCTTTGCTCCTTCACGAACAAAATTAGTATAGTACAACCATACTAAACGTTGCTGTTCGGAGTTTAATTTTTTCTGCTCTGGCGAATTGTATAATTTTTCAATTCTAGAGAATAGTTTATTATTCTGGTACATTTTGTCGTTCAGTGCCGACATTTTAGGAGACATTTCTGTTTCGATAGGTTCGAATTCAGGACTGTTGATGTTAGAACCATAAATACCGAAGACCGCATAAATCCTTGTAAAAGCTTTTCCTGAAACTTCCAATGCCGCTATGGTATTGGTAAATGTAGGCGCTTGAGGATTGTTGGCAATAACATCGATATCGGCTAGTTTTTCTTGGATGGCTTCTTCCACCGCTTGTTTCATATCCGAAAGTTTGTACTCATTGAAAGCAGGAACGCCATCATAAGGTCCAACCCATTTTTTGAGCAATGGATTTTCGAAATTGTTTTGGGCGCTAAGGGTTAAAAATGTTGAACTCATGATAAAAATTGAAATTAATCTTTTCATACTACTATTGGTTTTTTGGGTAATCATTGGAAATTTATGCACCCAAATGTAATCAAAAAAATACGAATTGGAATGGATTTAACTATGAGTCATGATTCAAAAAACAAACGATTAATTCTCCTTTTCGAGTATCAGTTATGACATAAATACTTAAATTTGAAACGTACAGTGATTAAACTAAACCAACATGTTTAAAACGAAAAGAGATACAGTTTATGTAATTTTAGCTGGTATTTTTATTGCCAATGCAGTTGTTGCCGAACTTATAGGCGGAAAACTCATTCAAATAGGCCCTTTTATCATGAGTATTGGCATCTTGCCCTGGCCTATTGTTTTTCTAACAACCGATATCATCAATGAACATTTTGGACGTGAGGGCGTGAAAAAATTGTCGTTAATCACCGCTGCATTAATTGGTTATTGTTTTATAATACTCTTTTTCGCCCTCAAAATCCCCGCAGCCATAGGCATTAGCACGGTAACTGACAGTCAGTTTTCTGCTGTTTTTGGCCAAAGCATGTGGATTATGGTCGCTAGTATCATCGCCTTTGTCACTTCTCAATTAATTGACGTTAGTGTTTTTTGGATACTGCGAAACAAAACGGGCAAAAAAATGATGTGGCTCAGAAGTACAGGATCTACAGTGGTTTCTCAGTTAATTGACACCTTTGTAGTTTTGGGGATCGCTTTTTGGCTGCCAGGAAAAATGACAACAGCCAATTTCATCAATGCAGGATTGACTGGTTATACTTTCAAATTGATTATTGCCATTGTACTTACGCCTTTGATTTATTTGGGTCATTATTTGATCGAAAGATACCTACACGAGGAACATCCGACTCCACATCAAAATACAATTAAGTCTTAATTACATTAATTACGGTACGATTGTCTCCCATTGTTACTTCTAAAAGATAAATCCCAGCACGCAGGTCTTCACCGAATTTAATAGTGTTTTCATTACTCTTAGGAAGCGTTTTAATCACTCTGCCCGCAGTATCTAATATTCGGATTTTTGCTTTTTGATGGTTGTCATTTGGCAATTGCAATACAAATGAATCGGCACTTGGATTGGGAAATACTCTTATGGTGTTTGCCAGGTTATTTTGTGCTACGGCTAATAATGGATCGATTGTCAAATTGACTTCAACTGGAAGTCCATCAGCGAGACTAAATTGAATTACAGTTTCCGTTGCATTAACAGAAACAATAGCTGCATTAGGATTTGCTGGTGACAAAATCCATGGATTATTTAATGTCAGGGTAATTACTTTCGGCGTAGAAGGCGAAGCACCCATATCAGGATTACTAACAGAAAGCAATATTTGTGTAAAATCCAGATTTATACTTTTATACATGGTCAAACACGGTGTGTCATTGGCTTTGATCAAACCATCAGTAATTGTAGCATTGGCGGCAGGCAAAGCATAAGCCCATGTTTTAGAAGCTTTGTGCTCAATTATTTGCTGATTGATATTGTTTTGATGCACAGTATACGGTTTGGCAGGAGTTTGCATCAATAAATCAAAGTCGGTCATTTGTGCAGGAGTTGCAGAAGGAATACAAACAAATTCATACGAATTATTTGTTGGAGCAGTTCCATGGTCGAGATAGGCAAGATGATAATCATTTGTCGCATTACCAGCGATAGTTGCTGGTGATGGCGCGACTTGATCTTGATAAGGCGTTTGTTGTGTAGAATTTCGAATAGTTAAAGTTCCAGAATTCGGCGAAACATAATAACCAGTATTGTAATTATCAATAATCCAGTTCGCTGAAGTCCCTAAAAACGACTCCAAAGGCTGACTAGTTTTTACCACTCCATTAACCAAAATATCATTGGCATTGTTGTTCAATCTTTGAAACAAAGTTGTTACAGTAGGGTTGATAGCATCATTATTTTTAATACCGCTACCCAAACAAATAATGTAATCCTCAATGGCAAAATAGGTTTGGGTAAATTCGAAAGTTGGATTGTGGGTATTTGGACCAATAACAGTTCCCCATCCAGGATTATTAAGTTCCTTAAATTTCATGGCGAATAATCCCGTTTGCCCTTTGGTATCGGATAAAACACTTTCATTCACCTGATTTAAAGTTAATGCACCCGCAAAACCGTAGCTATTCTTTTCATCTATATTCTCTTTTTCGGCATGTAACTTATCCCAAGGCAATATAATGGTAGTAGTTCCCGGATTGTAATTCCAGTCCCACCCTATAGCATTATATCCGTTACCTACATCAATATTTCCAGGATATATAATTTCTAATGTCCCATAAGCTTGATATCTTCCGAATCTATTTGTAGTTGCATAAATTTCAGCACCCGGTAATATGTTCGATTGTCCTTTCATGGTGGCAATCCAATTATTTTTTCTATAGACCCCTAAATTCCCATAGTTGAATTGGACGTAACCTTCTTCAAATGGCGTAACCGTACTGTAATTAAATGCGGCATTGACACCGAATCTTCTATTATAAACTCCTGCCAAAACTGGGTCGGCAGTAGTTAATCCTAATATTTTACCACCTGAAATGGCTGTTTTAGATAAGGTTCCAGATTGCAAAGTAGTGGTTCTAACAGAAGGATTTCTTCCTGACAAGGAGAAGGGCTTAATGCTTGCATCATTAGAATACATTGTTTGTGCATAAACCGCATCTCTAAATATAAGATAGGAATCTTGATTAAGTTTAAAATCAGCAGTATTTTCTAACGATTTTAAAACCGTTGACACTACAGCAAACGCATACATGTAATTATCGTAACTTTGTAAATGATGAAAAGACAAACCGTCTGGTTTAAGACCATCCAAAACTCCGAAAGAATTATAGGATAAAAATCGTTCCAAATATCTTTTAGCGGTTTTTAAATAACGGATTTTTTCAGCATCAGTATCAAACCAATTAGTATAAGCAAATACTACATCTAAATTATTATGCACAACATCTGTGCTGATTGCAGAATTATTATTTTGAGTAACAACAAGGCTATAATCTGTACCAAAAAGATATTCAAATGAATGTGTTGCTTGATAAAGTGAATATCCAAATAAAGACCTAACTGTTGGGTCTGTAATGTAAGGACCTAAAAAAACTGCAGCTCGGGAAAATGCAGGATAGCTATATCCGTTGAAGTCTATTATATTACTATTGCTATTAGGATAACAATTCAAACTTGATACGTACCAAATGACATTACTCGACTTGGCAATAATATCGGGACGTCTAATATCATTACTAGGATTAGATTTTAAAAACTGAGCAAATGTTTTTAAAAATGCAACTTGACTGATATTTGTTATAGCATTTCCAGTTATAGTAGTCCCTATAACGGAAATATTCAAAGCATTATAAGCAGTAATAGCATTATTTAAATTAGTATCGGAGACCACACTTGTTCCCAAAATCTGATCTGACAAACTATTATAAACAATTGCGACATCGTTTATTTCTGACTGAGTCGCAGTTGTAAGTGGAATATCAAAATTAAATGGCGCTCTACATGGTTCAATCATAGCAACAAACTGTCCATTTACCTTTAAATAATCGAAAGCTGCTTCCCGAACAACAGAATCAGCGAGTTCTACACGAACAAATCGTACATTAATTTGATCACCAACACTAGCAGCGGTAAAAGTATGGGACAAACTTAACATCGCCGCAGTCGTTGAAGAACTTGCTGTCACAGCTGTTTCTGCCAAAACCAAATTGTCCGTTACATTATAAACTTGCATTTTGAAATTTGCATACGAAGAAGAGTATTTATAATGTTTTATTTCGAGATTCATTATTTCTCCATCCGTTGGACTTCCTGAAAGTGAGTACTGCAACCCTTGTAATGACACAGGAGTTGAAGATTTGTTATTAACCATTGCTCCATCATTCAAACCATCACCGTTATCCGCATCATTGAAAACTGGAGCAACATGGTTGGTATTTTCGATTCTGGACCAATTATAATTGCTATCGTCAATTGTAATTTGGGCTTTTATAGCGCTTGAAATCAGAAATAAGTAAATCAAAAACAGTGTAGTTTTAGTCTTCATTTTTTTAATTTTTGGGTTAATTAAAAATTCGGAATAGTAGGTTTTGCTAACGAGCTATAGGACTAATTATGTAAGATAAATACTTAAATAAAATTAATCATTATTTTTTAAATATTTGGTTTTTAAATACTTAATCACAAAGTCCAATGTAATTTTAATCCATACTGAAAACAAAATTTAAAGCAACTATAAGCTAACTTTAAAGCAACTGTAAAAAACATTTATACTTTGATTACGATATTTGGCCTTGAAAATAGAAACTCATCCAAAGCTTTATTAAATTTAACATTTAGTTTAAAATAAAAAACTACATTTGTTTCACTTTAGGGGTGTCTACGAATGTAGGCTGAGATTTTACCCTCTGAACCTGATCTAGTTCATACTAGCGTAGGGAAAAGTAAGATGACTTCATTGTACGTTACCATGTACTTATTGTTGCCATTCCTAAAGTATTTATACAAAAACAACAGGAATGGAACTCAAAATCAACAACGAAATCAAGCATTTTTCACCTGACAGTCTTACTGTTCAGGCTCTACTCGATTTGGAAATTCCCAACAAACAAAACGGAATCGCCATAGCCATCAACAACACAGTAATTCCAAGAGCCAACTGGCACTTACAACACCTCAACGAAACCGACGATATCATCATTATTTCTGCAACACAAGGCGGATAATTTGACTATTATTTCAACTCAACCAACATACAAATTCAAACTTATTAAATCATTTACGATGACCAACGAAGAAAAAATATCCAGAACCCCTTTTCCAAATTCAACAAAAATTTACGTTGACGGTGAAATCCACCCTATAAAAGTAGCGATGCGTGAAATAGCATTGCACGACACTAAAATGTCTAATGGAAACATCGAGAAAAATGCTCCAGTAACTGTTTATGACACTTCAGGACCTTACACCGATCCAAATATTGAAATTGATATTCGAAAAGGATTACCTCGTATTCGTGAACAATGGATTTTGGACAGAAACGACGTAGAAGAATTAACAGAAATCACGTCTGAATATGGTAAAGAACGTCTGAATAATGAAAAGCTGGATGAATTGCGTTTTGAATATTTACACAAACCGATGCGTGCTAAAAAAGGAGCTAATGTATCTCAACTTTATTATGCAAAACAAGGCATTATCACGCCAGAAATGGAATACATTGCCATTCGTGAAAACCAACGCATTGAATTAATAAACGAACAAACCAAAGCGATGCAATGCCAGCACGCAGGAAATAGTTTTGGTGCCAATACGCCAAAAAGCAAAATCACACCTGAGTTTGTACGTAGCGAAGTAGCTTGCGGGCGTGCCATTATTCCAAATAATATCAACCATCCTGAAAGCGAACCGATGATTGTTGGCCGTAATTTTTTGGTGAAAATAAATGCCAATATTGGAAACAGCGCAGTAACTTCAAGCATCGAAGAAGAGGTAGAAAAAGCAGTTTGGGCTTGTCGTTGGGGAGCCGACACGATTATGGATTTGTCAACTGGCAAAAATATTCATGAAACCAGAGAATGGATTATCCGAAATTCTCCTGTGCCTATTGGAACTGTGCCTATTTACCAAGCTTTGGAAAAAGTAAAAGGTATTGCCGAAGATTTGACCTGGGAAGTTTATCGCGATACGTTAATTGAACAAGCGGAACAAGGTGTTTCTTATTTTACCATTCACGCAGGTGTTTTATTGCGTTACATTCATTTGACAGCGGAACGTGTAACGGGTATCGTTTCCCGAGGAGGTTCTATTATGGCCAAATGGTGTTTGTTCCACCACAAAGAAAATTTCCTTTATACTCATTTTGAAGAAATCTGCAAAATCATGAAACAA
>JBDTNG010000290.1:0-4763 GCA_039933895.1 Flavobacterium sp.
ATATCATGAAAAATCTAAAAATTCTTTCATTAGGCATCGCTATGCTTATTTCTTTCCTCTCTTTCAGTCAGGAAAGAACAATTACAGGAATTGTAAGTGATGCTTCTGGTCCATTGTTAGGATTTTTAAAAAAATTAAAAATTATGAAAAAAAGCATAATCTCTATTTTTCTTTTAATTTCAGTTTTTGCAAACGGTCAAAAAAGGGAATTTAAAAACCAAGGGGAACAAGAAAATTATTGGCCTCAACAATTTTTTAAAAAAAATTATTCTTTACAAAAATATGAAAAATTCAAAGGGGAAATTTCAGTAGTCAATCAAACTACAGTTACGTTTGATAACAAAACACTTGAAATTTGGAATATAAAACCTGAATTGTTGCAAATTTTTAATGAAGGTCTTTTTTATCCGCAAATCCTAATTGGATATGAGGAAAATAATCCTGTTAAAACTAAAGAAGAAGTTGATTGTTTTTCTGATGAAGAAAGGTTTAGATATAACTATTCAAGAAATGATTCTTTAAGGATTTCAAATTTTAAAGAAGCTCCATTTTTAAGTAATTCATCTAAAACAAAAAGATTTACATTTTGGTATTATAGGAAAGGATCGATGAATCCTCAAGTTTATTATATAGAACTCATCAATGAAGAAGCTACGAAAAAAACCGATTTGGAGGATTTTATAAAAGGAGCCGAATTAACTTTTGTAAATGCTGGTGGAATAATAATATAAAATTATAAGTGAAAATTAAGTTTTGGTTCAGTATGTTGTTTTGTAAGAAACCCGACGAGATAGCATCAAGTCGGGTTTTATTTTAGAAGAGTATAAACACTTTAGTTCCTACTCCAGAAGAGCTTTCAAAATCGATTTTACATTTATTCATATCTGCAAAACACTCCACCAATTGCAACCCCATCCCAATACCTTTTTCATTTTCGGTCCCATTCGTTGATGCACAGGTATTCGTTTTAATACTATCAATTTTTTCTTGTGACATTCCTATTCCAGAGTCTTCAATAACTAACTTACCATCAACATTGTAAAACTTTATCTTACCATTATTAGGCGTAAATTTAATCGCATTGGAAAACAGGTTTCTTATCACCACTGTCATTATTTCTACATCACACTCTTTGGTCACAAAACCCTCTAAATCAACATCGACAGTAATATTCTTATGCTGTAGCATACTCTTGTAAAAATCAACAATTGTAGTCACCAAGGCTTTGTAATTTATTGCAATAGGGGAAATCTCTATCGTATTAAAATTCAGCCTTGTCCAGTTCAAAACAGTTTCAATCATTCCCAGCAACAAATTAGATTCCTGGTAGATTAGTTTTACCATTTCTTTAAACTCTTCATGGCTGACATTATTGTCTTCAACCATAGAAGAGATGGCAGATAAATTAGCAATGGGATTTCTGAGATCATGCCCCAAAATGGATAACATACGCTCATTATTCAGATTGATCTTAGCGAGTCTTTCCTGTAGTATAACTTCATTATTGATGTCCACAAAAGCGAGAACGAAAAAATTATCTATGAAAAAAGTCTTGATTTCATACCATTTTTCCTCTTTATCTTTTGGTTTCAGACGTGCCTTTATTTTAGCCTCTTTTTCATTGTTTGAAAGCGCCTCCTGCAATTTTAAATTCCAGGCAGTTCGAATTTTATTCCGATACGTTTCGTCCGGATATAAAAGTTCGTACCAAGTATCAACATCAGGGATATCTTGAATGGTATAGCCAAACTCCTGAACCAAATTCTCATTAAAATATAAACTTTCGAAACGGTCGTCAGTTTTTTCAATTTCTGCAATAATAAATGGATAAGGCAGACAATTGGCAATTTTAACGATATCTTCTTTCGATTTAAAACAAGTCTCCATAATATCATGAATCAACTACTTTAAAGTTAATCATTAATCTCTTATTTAAAGTTTCATTTCGTTATAAGTACCTAAAAATCAGATGTGTTATCCAGTTTTAATAACTATTCTTACAAAATTAGACGAAAAAAAAGGGGTAAAACCTCAATCTTACCCCTTTTCATTTTTTTATCTTTAAAATTATTTTTCGATTTCTCGCATACTATCCATTTTCTTATGTGCTAAGAAACCTTTAATATCTTCAAAATGTTCTTTTACTCTTTTGTTTCCAAATTCAAATACTTTGGTAGCCAAACCGTCTAAAAAATCACGGTCGTGAGAAACCAAAATCAAGGTTCCGTCAAAATCACGAAGTGCCTCTTTAATTATGTCTTTGGTTTTCATATCCAAGTGATTGGAAGGTTCATCAAGAATTAATAAATTAACAGGTTCCAACAACAATTTAATCATTGCCAAACGTGTTTTCTCTCCACCAGAAAGCACTTTTACCTTTTTGGTTACATCGTCACCATGAAACATAAAAGCTCCTAAAATATCTTTAATTTTAGTACGAACATCACCTACAGCAATATCGTCAATGGTAGAAAAAATAGTTGCATCTCCATCTAATAAAGCCGCTTGATTTTGAGCAAAATAACCAATTTGTGAATTGTGTCCTACTTCTACACTACCACTATTGATTTCAATTTCTTTCATAATGGCTTTGATCATGGTCGATTTCCCTTCTCCGTTTTTTCCAACGAAAGCTACTTTATCACCACGTTCAATTACAATATTGGCGTCTTTAAAAATAAGATGATCGTCATACGATTTGGTTAAGTCTTTCACTACAACCGGATATTGTCCAGAACGAATTGAGGCTGGAAATTTTAATTTCAAAGCTGAAGTATCAACTTCATCCACTTGAACAAGAACCAGTTTTTCTAACATCTTCACACGCGACTGAACCGCATCTGTTTTAGAAAATGTGCCTTTAAAACGATCAATAAATGTTTGGTTATCAGCAATCATTCTTTGCTGCTCATCGTATGCTTTTTGTTGATGAATACGACGGTCTTTTCTTAATTCTAAATAATGAGAATATTTAGCTTTGTAATCGTAAATTCTTCCCATTGTAACTTCAATAGTACGATTGGTAATATTATCAACAAACGCTCTATCATGAGAAATTACGACAACGGCTTTGGCAGAATTGATTAAGAAATCTTCCAACCACTGAATACTTTCAATATCCATGTGATTTGTTGGCTCATCCAAAAGAATCAAGTCTGGTTTCTTCAATAAGATTTTAGCCAATTCGATTCGCATTCTCCATCCACCAGAAAATTCAGAAGTTTGACGTGTAAAATCTTCACGAACAAAACCCAATCCAACTAATATTTTCTCAACTTCCGATTCGTAATTAACTTCTTCAATTGCATAGAATTTCTCGCTTAAGTCGGAAACCCTTTCGATTAATTTCATGTATTCATCACTTTCATAATCGGTACGAACGGTCAATTGGTCATTGATTTCGTCGATTTCTGCTTTCATTTTGAAGATTTCACCAAAAGCTTTAGAAGCCTCTTCCATCACAGTTGCACCATCGGTAGTGAGTAAATGTTGTGGTAAGTAAGCAATTACAGCTTCTTTTGGCGCCGAGATATTTCCTGTTGAAGGTCTACTTTCACCGGCAATTATTTTTAGCAATGTAGATTTTCCTGCTCCATTTTTACCCATAAGGGCAATTTTATCATTTTCATTAATGGCAAAAGAAACGTCGCTAAAAAGCGTTGTTCCACCAAACTGTACGGAGATATCGTTAACTGTAATCATTATTTAAACTATTCGATTGTTGAATTATTCGATTTTTTGAAGGTGCAAAGATAGGTTAATTAGATTACTAGACAATTAGATTATTAGCGAAGTGAAAGAGATAATTTAATAACTTTGATTTATTCAAAATTTGCAATTATGAAAAAAGCAACATTTAACATCAACATCAACGCTACAAATCAGAAAGTATGGCAAACTCTTTGGGATGATAATACTTATAAAAAATGGACTTCTGTTTTTAGCGAAGGTTCCCGTGCGGTTTCAGATTGGAAAGAAGGTAGTACCATTCAGTTTCTAAACGATAATAATGACGGAATGTACAGCATCATTGAAAATGTGTTGAAAACGAGATAATGAATTTTAAACACCTTGGAAATATAAAAGCCGGAGTACCCTTACCACTAGATAAAGACACTGAAAACTGGTCTGGTTCCAATGAAAATTACACGCTCACAGCATCAAATGGAATGACTGTTCTTAGTGTAGAAATGGATGTTATTCAGGAATATATGGATTATTTTAATGAAAAATTTCCATTAGCTTTGAACTTGGTAAAAGAATTAGCAGAAGCTTAATAAAACAAAAAGCCCCAAAATTGGGGCTTTTATTTATTGTTTTGTGTACTTAAATACTCATTCTAAACTCTTCGATCACAGGATTGGCTTTGGCAAAATCCGTTTCCTGAATAAAAACTTCTACGGCTTGATTTGCGGTTCTAAAACCCGCTAATTGTCCGGATTGTATGTTGTTTTTGGTGACAGTTTCAACACCTGCGTTATTTAATCTAGCTTCTAAACCTTGCGCTAGGACTTCACTTCCTGAGAACACTTTCATTAATCCCATTGTATTTTTATTTTAAATTAATCTTCTTCTGTTAGTTCTGTATCGTCTGAATCTTCATCTTCATCTTCCTCATCAACTTCTTCTTCCTCATCAACTTCTTCTTCCTCACCATCTTCCTCTTCAAGTTCAAAAAAGACTGGTTCAATCATGATTTTATCGGCAAGACTTTCTACTCTTTCTGTAAGTGTTTCAGTAAAAAACAAACGTTGTGTTTTTTC
>JBDTNG010000291.1:0-8970 GCA_039933895.1 Flavobacterium sp.
CTTTTAGCAAACTTGCACGTGTTGTAAAATCAAGCCCAAATCCTCTGGCATCATATTCTAATAAGTTGTGATTTTCGCTGATATAATACAAACCAGACTCAATTTGAATCACATTTTTCCCCACGGAAAAGGCACCAGCAGATTTTCCAGGTCTATTGGAGTTAATCTGATCTGTGAATTGACCGTAATTGTTGGTGGTTGCAAATAAAAATCCTATTGAGATTATCAGTTTCAGTAATTTCATATTGGTTAATTTAGAGTAATCCAAATGTAGTATAATTTATTATTATTTTAAGATTCATAATTTATTTTTCAAAAATAGATTCATTAATTTTGAAAAAAATTATACGATGCAAGAAGCTTCTTTTCCAGGTTTAATTAGGGACATTATATTTTTTATCGGGTTTTATTATCTGGTAAAATTTCTTGGGCGTCTTTTTTTGCCTATGATCATGAGAAAAGTGGTCAGCAAAGCACAGGAAAACTTTAACCAACAAGCACAAGGTCATTTCAATACTCGAAATAATACTGATTTTCAATCTTCCAAAAGTGAAAATAAAAGTAATAAGCGGGAGGATGGGGATTACGTGGATTACGAAGAAGTAGATTAATTTTGCAATCACTTCCTAATTAAAACCTGAAGTATGGAAAGGAAAAAAATGAAAGCGCTGACTTTTTCGAAATTTGGAACTCCTGAAGTTTTAGAATATATAGATGTTTCTATTCCTGAATTGGAAAAAGAGACGGTTCTGGTTAAAATGAAAGCCATTGGACTCAATTATGCCGACATCTACAGAAGAAAAGGGAATTACCATTTGAAAGGTACTCCACCATTTATTGCCGGTTATGAAGGAGCAGGAGTGGTGGTGAAATCCAATTCTGAAAAATATAAAGTTGGTGACAAAATTGCTTTTACCGATGTGCCTTTTGCCAACGCCGAATTTGTGCTTGTACCTGTAGCGCATGTCATCCGACTTTCATCAGAAATTGATTTTTCCTTAGCTGCATCTGTTTTATTACAAGGACTTACTGCTCATTATTTATCTTCAGACAGTTATAAAGTTGCCGCTGGCGATACTATTCTTATTCACGCTGCTTCTGGTGGTGTGGGGCAGATTTTGACACAATTTTGCAAATTAAAAGGAGCGAAAGTTATTGGTTTGACCAGAGATTCAGATAAATTGAATACCATTTTAAGTAATAAAGCCGATTACGCAGTGCTTTTGGACGAAAACTGGAAACAAAGAATCATGGAAATTACCAATAATAAAGGTATAGATGTGGTTTATGACAGTATTGGTGCTACTTTATTGGATAGTTTTGAAGTAACCAAAGAACGTGGTACGGTGGTGTTTTACGGAATGAGTGGAGGTGACCCGAAACCAATCGATCCAAGAATGTTGATGGATACTAGTAAAGTATTAATTGGCGGAGATCTTTGGAGTTATCTTACTTCTGAAGAAGAACGAAACAATCGTGCAAAACAGCTATTTGACTTAATTTTAAGTGGAGCTATCGTCATTAAGGATTCTATAATCTTCAAACTTTCTGAAGGAAAACAGGCTCATCAATATTTAGAAAACGGGAAAAGTTCGAGTAAAATTTTATTAATTCCCGATTCTGAATATCCGCTTTCAGAATTTTTATAGATATTTTGATTTCTTCAATTTAACGGAAATAACTATCTTCACGCCTTATTTGATTCAACTCTTCATTTTATGAATAAACTACAACGTTTTTATCCGCATGTATTAGCTATTTTAGGCTTTATATTGATCTCATCAATTTATTTTTATCCTGTTTTACAAGGAAAAAAAATGTATCAGTCAGATATTGTGCAATATACCGCAATGGCTAAGGAACAAAATGATTTTAGAGCTGAAAACCATACGGAACCTTATTGGACAAACAGTGCTTTTGGTGGAATGCCAACCTACCAGCTAGGTGCTTATTACCCACACAATTATATTAAAGTTGTTGACAGTGCGCTTCGATTTTTACCTCGTCCGGCCGATTATATGTTCTTGTATTTTCTAGGGTTTTATGTGTTGCTTTTAGTAATGAAAGTCGATTCTTTGAAAGCCTTTTTTGGTGCTTTAGCTTTCGGTTTTTCGACCTATTTGATTATTATTTTTGAAGCAGGACACAATTCTAAAGCACATGCCATTGCTTATATGCCGCTGGTTATCGCTGGAGTTTTATTGGTTTACCGAAGAAAATATATTGCAGGTGGATTGCTTACATTAATCGCCGCAGCTTTGGAAATTAATGCCAATCACTTTCAAATGACGTATTATTTATTACTGTTCCTAGTAATTGTAACAATATTCTATACCTACAAATTCATCAAAAATAAAGAATACATGCCTTTAATGTATTGCTTTGGAACTTTAGCCTTGGCTGGATTATTTGCAGTTGGTGCGAATGCGACAAGTATTATGGCGACTTCAGAATATGCTAAAGAAAGTACACGTGGTAAAAGCGAATTGACCTACAATCCTGACGGTACAAAAAACACCGAAAAATCATCAATGACTTACGAGTATATTACACAATACAGTTATGGTATCATTGAAAGTCTTAATTTAGTTTCTCCTCGAATTTTCGGAGGTGCTTCGGCTGAAAATTTAGGGACTAATTCAGCGATGTATCAATTTGCTATTGCACAAAACATTCCTGAAGATCAGGCAAAAGAAATTGTAAAAGGACTTCCAACATATTGGGGTGACCAACCAAGTGTTTCTGGACCAGCATATATTGGTGCAGTTGTTTTCTTTTTGGCCATATTGGCGCTTTTCTGTGACAATAGAAAATTAAAATATGTTTTCTTTGCTGGTGCATTGGCTTCATTGCTGCTTTCTTGGGGAAAAAACTTTCCGATACTGACTGATTTCTTCATCAATTATGTACCGATGTACGATATATTTAGAGCCGTTTCTTCTATACAAGTGGTTCTTGAAATTTGTTTGCCTGTATTGGCTATCATGGGATTACAAGCTTTTTTTAAATTGGACGACAATCAAAAATGGCCTAACTTATGGAAAGCTGCTGCAGTTTGTGTTGGAACGTTATTAACTTTATTTTTATTCAAAGGAAGTTTCAGTTTTGCTGGTGCAAATGATAATTATTTATTAGAATCTTATGGGCCAGAATTTATAGAGGCTATAAAATCGGATAGAAAATCAATGTTTTCAGCAGATTTATTGCGTTCAGCATTTTTTATAATACTTTCTTTCGGTGCTTTATGGTTGTCTATTAAAAATACTATTTCTACTAAAATCGCCATTATTATTGTGGGTGTATTGATGGTCTCTGATTTGTTTTTTGTTGATAAAGGCTATGTGAATACTACAAGTTTTGTGAGTTCAATAGAAGTTGACAAACCTTATGAAGAAACCTCTTATGATACCGCGATTTTACAAGACAAATCCTATTATCGTGTTTTTGAAGTTTCTCAAAATGCCATGAGCGATTCCAGAGCTTCATATTACCATAAATCAATTGGGGGCTATAGTGCGGTGAAACCAAGACGTATGCAGGAATTATTTGATTACCAAATTGCGAACAATAATTTGGAAGTCCTAAACATGTTGAACGTTAAATACCTAATTCAAACCAATGATAAAGGAGAGAAAATCACGATTCATAGTACTGGTGCCAACGGAAATGCTTGGTTTGTAAACGAAATTAAAGTAGTCAATTCTGCCGATGCCGAAATGAAAGCTTTAGATAAGTTGAAAACTAAGAGCGTAGCAGTAATTAGCAGTAAGGAATTTGCCAATTCGGTGAAGAAAACCACTTTTGTAAAAGATACTACAACTACAATACAATTGAATGCTTACGCACCAAATGAACTTAAATATACTTCAAATAATACCAATGAAGGCTTCGCAGTTTTCTCTGAAATGTATTATAAAAATGGTTGGAACGCCTATATTGACGGAAAACTACAAGAACACTTAAGAGTAGATTATGCTTTGAGAGGTTTGTATGTTCCTGCTGGGAAACACAAGATCGATTTCAAATTTGAACCACAAGTAATACAAACAGGAGGAACAATTTCATTAATCAGTTTCTTCGGAATTCTAATTGCATTGGGTGGTGGAATTTACTATGAAAGAAAGAAAAAGCAAGCATAATTGAAAACACTGTTTTACATAGCGCTTGGTGGCGGTTTAGGTAGCGTTTTGCGTTACCTGACTTCGGTTGCGATGAATAAATACATACAAGTGACTTTTCCATATGCGACTTTTGTAACGAATATTTTAGGATGTTTGCTCATTGGAATATTTTTTGGTTATTTCGAAAAGCAAAACGCCATTTCACAAGATTTGAAATTCTTTTTAATCACAGGGCTTTGCGGAGGATATACAACATTTTCTACTTTTTCAAATGAAAACGTACAGTTATTGCAAACCAATCAGGTCTTAACTGCCTTTTTATACATTGGATTAAGTGTATTTGTTGGATTATTGGCCACTTGGTGCGGATTGATTCTAGTTAAATCATTATGAAGAAAGTACTCATCATTACTTATTATTGGCCGCCTGCTGGTGGGCCAGGAGTACAGCGTTGGCTAAAGTTTGTGAAGTATTTACCTGATTTTGATATTCAACCAATAGTATATATTCCCGAAAACCCTACATATCCTATTGTGGATGAAGGTTTGATTAAAGACGTTTCTGATAAGACAATTATTCTTAAAAATAAAATTTTAGAACCGTACCAATTGGCGTCTTTTTTTTCTAAAAAAAGTACTAAAGGTATTAGCTCAGGTATTATTCCGAACCAGATAAAACAAAGCGTACTTCAGAAAATTTTACTTTGGACACGCGGTAATCTTTTTATTCCAGATGCTAGAGTTTTGTGGGTAAAACCATCCGTTAGTTATTTAAAAAAGTACATTCAAGAAAATGATATTGACACCATTATTACTTCTGGACCACCACATAGTTTGCATTTGATTGGTTTGAAATTAAAACAGGAATTGAATGTCAAATGGTTTGCCGATTTTCGTGATCCATGGACAACGATTGGGTATCATTCCGCTTTAAAATTGTCTGCTTACGCCGAAAAAAAACACAAAGCATTAGAACTAAAAGTACTGACAACTGCAGATATAATTATAGTTACTAGTAAAACGACCAAAATAGAATTTCAAGCCATTACTTCAAAACCTATTGCAGTCATTACAAATGGTTATGATATAGAAAACATTACCAAACAAACCTTAGATGAGAAATTTACTTTGGCACATATTGGTTCTTTTTTATCCGATAGAAATCCGAAGATATTGTGGGACATTTTAAGTGAACTGGTTTCAGAAAACGAACTTTTTAGGCAACATTTTGAATTGAAATTAATTGGAAAAGTCAGTCAGGAGATTTTGGATTCGATTGCAGCTGCGGGTTTAAATTCGCATTGCCATAATTTAGGTTATGTTTCCCATTTGGAAGCCATCGAACACCAAAAGAAATCGCAGGTTTTATTATTAATCGAAATTGATTCTCCCGATACCAAAAGTATTATTCCTGGAAAACTATTTGAATATATGGTTTCCGAAAGACCTATTATTGCTATTGGTCCCAAAGATTCTGATTTTGCGGAAATCATTGTGAATACTAATACAGGTATTTTCTTTACGTACTATGAAAAAGAAAGATTGAAGCAAGCGATTCTTTCTTATTTTGAATTATACCTTCAAAAGAATTTAAAAGTTCAAGCTGTAGGTTTGCAACAATATTCCAGAAGAAATCTGACTTCCACTTTGGCCGATTTGATTCGGTAATTGTATTTTTTTCTCAAAAGCCCTAGCCAAGATTAAAACGTAAATCCTTTTATTTTTAAAGAAAAAATAAAAGATTACTTCACTTAATATTTATTTTCAATAAGAGTTCAGTGAACTTTGTTTGAAGTGGAAAGCTGGACTCGAGCTCCTAAAAGAGCGAACAGACTAAGCAAATAGCTCCTAAAAAAAACAAGAAACTCCGTTATTTTACAACAACGGAGCTTCAAATAAACAAAACAACCTAACCAAATTTATATGTAACCAGCATATAACTCTTTATCTCTTTGTCTTAACTTTGTCTTCAGGTTTATCTTCTACAAGTTTATCTTCAATTTTTGCTTTTGTACCATCAGCTTTGTAATAGTAGTAATCGTCATCATTATAAGTTGAACCATTATCGTAATCTGAGTTTCCATAGTTGTTATTATGGTTTCTCGGGCTATTTTGATAAGAGTACCCTTTTACAGCTCCTACAATATCTATAATCTGACCTCTTCTGTTGTAGACGATTCGTAAACCACCCACTTGAGAAAGCGCAAAGCTGTTGTATCTCATATATACTGTACCAATTCTACTCACTCTATCATTGTAATCGTAGTTGATAAAAGTGTTTCCAATTCTTCGTACTCTACCAAAGCTGTCTCTTTCGATACGTATTCCATAATTTACCGGGTTTCTTTCAACCGTAACAGTGCTTCTTTTTCCGGCAGTTTTGTACACATAACCTCCATGAGAATCATCAGGTCTGGTATTGAAATCAAAATCACCATTTGGGAATACGAAAAATTCGATACCACGTTCTGTGAATGATATAGGTTCGTCAAAATTGAACTTTGCTATTGTTGTGTTATCAGAAAAAACAGGGTTTTCTGACGCTACTGCCATACTTCCTACCAGAAAGAAGCTGGCTACTAAAAGAGTAATTTTTTTCATGATACTATAATTTAATAGTTTGCCTACTCTTACGATTTTTGGCTTCCTCGAACAAGTAAAATAATTTGTTGTTTAGGTATATCCAATTTGCGTGCCAAAGTTTATAGGTTCCTAATAGTTTTATAGGAAATAATTTGCATAGTTCTGAAAAATAAGGAGTTACAATATTTATTTTCTTAGTAATATTTTTATGATGTTTTTTATATATTTGCCTAACCTTAAACCTACCATTACCTAACCATTAATTTATGAAAACCACATTACCAAAATTTATAATTATTTTCTTACTGTTTGCCAATAGTATTTCGGCACAAACTTTCATTCAAGGCTATGCAGATGTTGTCAATCAAGTTTCTCAAACGAATGTCACAAATGATCTGACTCAATTTGAAGCTTTAGGTGTAAAACGCAGAGGTACAGCACCATTACAAAACACTTTAGATTGGTTGAAAGCTAAGTATACCAGTTATGGTTATTCTGCAAGTCAGATTGTAGAAGATCCTTACACTTATTCTGGTTCTACCGCAGTGGTTAAGAATTTAGTAGTGACTAAAATTGGAACACTTCATCCGAATACTTTTGTAATTGTATGTGGACATTACGATTCAATTACAGGAACTGGAACAAATGACAACGGAAGTGGTGTGGCTTGCATCTTAGAGATTGCTAGATTGTTGCAAAATATTCCAACCGACTATTCTATCAAATTTATTAATTTTACTGGAGAAGAAGACGGTTTGTATGGTAGTCAACATTATGTTACTTCAATCGTAAACGGTACTACACCAAAAATGGATATCCGATTGGTTTTCAATTTGGATGAAGTTGGTGGCAGATCAGGAATGGTCAATAATAATATTACTTGCGAACGCGATACTAATAATAGTCCTACTACAAATAATGCTGTTTCAAGTACAAAAACAAACGAATTGATTACTTGTGTTGGATTGTATTCTAATTTACAAACAACACTTGCTAATGCATATGCATCAGATTATATGCCATTTCAAGCGAATAATGAAATCATAACTGGTTTCTTTGAAACAAATGAAACACCTTACAAACATACTGCTAATGATTTATTAGTTAATATGGATCCTGTATATAATTATAATGTGGCTAAAGCTGCAACTGGAGCAGTGCTTCATTTTGCTATCGCTAATACTGCGTTAGGAACAGCAGATTTTAAAAACGATTTTCAAGTGAGTTTCTTTCCAAATCCTACGAAAGATTCGTTGAATATTAATATGGGAACTTTAAACATCGACAGTTATAAAGTAACAATAATCGATATCAATGGAAAAGTTGTTTTGGAAAAAAACATTGCAAGTCCAAAACTTATTGAAAATATAGATACCAGTTCTTTAAAAAGTGGAATTTATTTGATTGCCCTAAACGCGGGTGATAAGAGAATAATCAAAAGAATTGTGATTGAGTAAATGAATAAAAAAAGGGAAATTTTAAAATTTCCCTTTTTTGTTATTATAGTTTGTCCTTTAAATATTTCGCTGTGACCGAAGCTTTGTTTTTTACAATTTCTTCCGGTGTGCCAAAAGCTAAAAGCTGTCCGCCATTTTCTCCACCTTCTGGACCTAAATCGATAATATAATCGGCACATTTTATCAAATCCAAATTGTGTTCAATTACTATAATTGAATGTCCTTTTTCGATTAATGCTTCAAACGAAGCCAATAATTTTTTGATATCATGGAAATGCAATCCTGTTGTAGGTTCGTCAAATACAAATAATGCTTTGTCTTTTGTTGTACCTTTCACTAAAAAGGATGCTAGTTTGATACGTTGTGCTTCTCCACCAGAAAGTGTTGATGACGATTGTCCTAATTGTACATATCCCAAGCCAACATCTTGTAAAGGTTGTAATTTCTGTGAAATTTTTGTCTGTTTGGTTTCTGTAAAAAAGGTTAAAGCATCATCAATTGTCATGGTAAGGATGTCATCAATATTTTTGCCTTCAAAAGCAACTTCCAACACTTCTTTTTTGAAACGCTTTCCGTTACAGGTTTCACAAGGCAACGAAACATCTGCCATAAAGACCATTTCTACATTAATAGAACCTTCTCCTTTGCAGGTTTCACATCTTCCACCATCAACATTGAATGAAAAATGCTTTGCTTGATACCCTCTATTTTTTGATAATTTCTCTTTGGCATACAAATCACGAATGTCATCATATGCTTTAATGTACGTTACAGGATTCGAACGTGAACTTCTTCCAATTGGATTCTGAT
>JBDTNG010000292.1:0-4270 GCA_039933895.1 Flavobacterium sp.
TTGATAAATTCAAAACTAAATACGCTAAACACGGTAAATAATATTTATCAGTTTATAAACTATATGAAACTCTCCATTTTTGGGGAGTTTTTTTATTTTAATTCCTATCCAAAACTTTGTAACTTTGAAAACTGTAAGTACAGACAAGTCGCGACTTGTACCTAACAAATAAACCTTTTATGAATTATATACTTTTCGACGGGCCAGCCAGAAATGCATTATTGCCTTTTACTTTTACAAAACCAGTTGCTGATATTCTTATTGGAATTATGACAATTCGTCAAAAATGGGAAATGTATTTGGGTTCCACCACAACAATATTGACCGAAGAATATTTGTCAGAGAAATTTCCAATGGTCGAAATGGAGGAAAATGTGATGATAAACGCGTCTTTTCTTCCCAATGCAATTTTGGCGGAAATGGTTGGAAATCTTGGAACGAATCAAGCTATTTTTAAAGGAGATGATGTGATTGCTTTTTTTACAAGTGAAAACCAAGAAGAGATAGATTTTGATACTTATGAAATTATTGAATTCGAAGGTGATTGTTTAATGGTAGAACATACTTGGGACATTTTTTCTAAAAATGGAGATGCCATTCGAGAAGATTTTGAATTGTTGACCTACGATAGAAAATCACAGCCGATTCCTAAAAGTGTCAATACAATAGCCAAAGAAAATATTTTTATTGAAGAAGGTGCAAAGCTAGAATTTGTTACGCTGAATGCGACAAACGGACCAATCTATATTGGTAAAAATGCCGAAATAATGGAGGGCTCTGTAATTCGTGGACCATTTGCTTTAGGTGAAGATTCAACTGTAAAAATGGCCTCTAAAATTTATGGACCTACTACTGTTGGTCCTTTTTCTAAAGTTGGTGGTGAAGTAAATAATTCTGTAATATCAGCCTATTCAAATAAAGGACACGATGGTTTTTTAGGAAATTCTGTACTTGGCGAATGGTGTAATATTGGAGCAGATAGTAACAATTCGAATCTGAAAAATAACTACGAAGAAGTGAAATTGTGGAGTTATGAAACCGAAGGTTTTGCTAAAACTGGTCTGCAGTTTTGTGGATTGATGATGGGAGATCACAGTAAATGTGGAATCAATACCATGTTTAATACTGGAACAGTAATAGGAGTAAGCGCTAATATTTTTGGTGCTGGATTTCCTCGTAACTTTGTTCCTAGTTTCTCTTGGGGTGGAGCCGCGGGTTATTCTACTTATATCACAAAGAAAGCATTTGAAACTGCACGATTGGTTATGAGTCGCAGAAATATAGATTTTGATGAAAAAGAAGCTGCAATTTTGGAACACGTTTTTGAGGAAACAAAAAAATGGAGAAAAGAGTAAAATTAAAATTTAATTATTTGCCGCAGATTCACAGATTAAAAAATTCAGCTAATCTGCGGTTTGCTTTTATAATACTTCCCAAAAGCGAATATTTGTAAATTTGATGTTTGGTTTAATGTTTTAGTTTGTAAATTTGCACACTCAATTTTTTGACAACGATTTCATTAATTGAGTTACTTTATGGAAAACAGAAAAAAAGTAGCGTTCTACACGCTAGGTTGCAAATTGAATTTTTCGGAAACCTCTACCATAGCCCGAAATTTTGAAGACGAAGGTTTTGACCGCGTCGATTTTGAAGAAGTTGCCGATATGTATGTGATAAATACCTGTTCGGTGACTGAAAATGCCGACAAACAATTCAAACAAGTCGTGCGAAAAGCGATGAAATTGAATGATAAAGCTTTTATTGCCGCTATTGGCTGTTACGCCCAATTGAAACCCGAAGAATTAGCCAATGTGGATGGGGTTGACCTAGTTCTTGGTGCTACCGAAAAATTTAAAATCACCGATTATATCAATGATTTGTCGAAAAATGATTTTGGCGAAGTGCATTCTTGCGAAATCGAGGAAGCCGATTTTTATGTAGGCAGTTATTCTATTGGCGACAGAACTCGTGCGTTCCTAAAAGTACAAGACGGTTGCGATTACAAATGTACCTATTGCACGATTCCGCTCGCGAGAGGTATTTCCAGAAGTGATGAACTCGAAAATGTATTGAAAAATGCCAAAGAAATTTCTGCTCAAAACATCAAAGAAATTGTGTTGACAGGTGTGAATATTGGCGATTACGGTAAAGGAGAATTTGGAAACAAAAAACACGAACATACTTTCTTGGAATTGGTTCAAGCATTAGACGAAGTGGAAGGAATAGAAAGATTGAGAATTTCCTCTATCGAACCGAATTTATTGAAAAATGAAACCATTGAATTTGTATCTAAAAGTCGGACTTTTGTGCCTCATTTTCATATTCCGTTGCAATCGGGTAGCAACGAAATTCTAAAGTTAATGAAACGCCGTTACCAACGCGAAATATATACTGAACGAGTAAATAAAATTCGCGAAGTTATGCCCGATGCTTGTATTGGTATGGATGTAATTGTTGGTTTTCCAGGAGAAACTGATGAACATTTCCTAGAAACCTATCATTTTTTGAATGAAATGAATATTTCGTATTTACACGTTTTCACCTATTCAGAACGAGATAATACAGAAGCTGCTGAAATGGAAGGAGTTGTTCCTGCCAATGTTCGCGCAAAACGCAGTAAAATGTTACGTGGCTTATCTGTAAAAAAACGCCGTGCATTTTATGAAAGTCAGATAGGAACATATAGAAAAGTACTTTTTGAAGGCGAAAATAAAGAAGGCTATATTCACGGATTTACCGAAAATTATGTTCGTGTAAAAACACCTTGGAATCCAGAATTAGTGAATACTTTACAAGATATTGTTTTGACCAGAATTGATGAAGATGGAAGCGTGCGAATGGATTTTGTTCATGTTTTGGTTTGAAATTAAATAAAAGACCTAACAGGTTTCTAAAACCTGTTAGGTCTAAAACATAATAAATTATTTCACTGTTTCGACCAATCTTATAAACTCTGCTTTGTAGCCTTCTTCATCATTCGATACTCCTTCTTTGGCTAGTTTTTTAATATCTTCCGAAGATTTGTTGGGAACCAAATTAGAATCTCTTAATTTCAATCCGAACCAAGCTACAGCTGTGCTAAATTTGAAATCATCAGAAGCATTTTTTAATGGCACCGATTTGTTTTCGATCACTTTTACCATTTCGATACTTTTGTCACCATCTGGTTTTTTATATCGGAATTTTATGGTCGCCAACTCATCGGAATAATTATCTTCGTTTGAATTCGTTTTGGTGTATTTCAAATCTGGTTGATTGGTTAAAAATTCGCTTTTCGTTCCTGTTGGAATCACTTCATACAAGGCTGTAACGGTATGATTACTTCCTAATTCGCCTGCATCAATGGCATCGTTTGTGAAATCTTCGGGGCGTAATTTTCTGTTTTCGTAACCAATCAATCTGTAGGCTTGCACTTGTTTTGGATTGAATTCTATTTGGATTTTTACATCTTTGGCAATGGCAAACATAGAGCCTTTGAATTCTTTTCCAAGGAAACGATTGGCTTCTTGAATGTTGTCGATATAAGCATAATTTCCGTTGCCTTTATCAGCCAAAGTTTCCATTTTACTGTCTTTGTAATTCCCCATTCCGTAACCCAAACAAGTCAAGAAAACGCCTGATTTTCTTTTTTCTTCAATCAAGGATTGCATATCGGTATTTGAATTTGCTCCTACGTTAAAATCGCCGTCAGTTGCCAGAATTACACGATTATTTCCGCCTTTGATAAAGTTTTCTTGGGCCAATTTATAAGCCAATTCTATTCCTGCTCCACCAGCTGTGCTTCCACCAGCGTTTAGATTTTCTAAAGCATTTATTATGGTTTGTTTTTCATCTCCAGTTGTTGGAGGTAAAACCATTCCAGCTGCTCCTGCATAAACTACAATGGCTACTTTGTCTTTTTTTCGGAGTTCGTTGACCAAAATTTTCATCGATTGTTTTAGTAAGGGTAATTTGTTGGCATCACTCATCGAACCTGAAACGTCAATCAAGAAAACCAAGTTGGATGCGGGTAAACTTTCGGTTGGAATATTTTTGCCTTGCAAGCCAATTTTTAATAATTTATGATTTGGATTCCAAGGGCAATCACTGTATTCGGTATTAATCGAAAACGGATGTTGGTCTTGAGGTTGTGGATATTTGTACTTGAAAAAATTGACCATTTCTTCCACTCTCACGGCATCTTTTGGTACAGTTTGGCCGTTGTTGATAAATCGTCTTACATTGGTATAAGAAGCATTATCAACATCAATAGAAAAAGTAGAAAGCGGAG
>JBDTNG010000293.1:0-8245 GCA_039933895.1 Flavobacterium sp.
ACATAAACAGACGCTCGGGCGAGGCAAAATATTGAGCAGTGACATACAAGTATAAGTACAATGGCAAGGAGCTTCAAGATGAGTTGGGGCTTAATGTTTACGATTACGGAGCGATGATGTACGATCCTGCAACAGGAAGAAGAAACAACATTGACCCGTTAGCAGAATTATCACGTAGATGGAGTACATATAGTTACGCTTACAATAATCCAATGAGATTTACTGACCCAGACGGAATGCTTCCTGTTGATAATGTTGATGATAAAAAAGAGGAAGAAAAGGTAAGTGAGAAGCAAATGGAGAGAGAAGCCGAGGAAATGCAAAAAGTTTCCGATGAAATTAATGAAGGTTTTAAAAAGTATATAGAATCTCAAAAAAATGATTCTGATGCTGATAGTGATTCCAATAGTGAGGATGATCAAGATGGGAAAAAAGTTACCAAACAGTCTGCGGGTATTAAAAAGGGTGATACTGCCGAGGCTATGATAGCTAAAATACTTAAAGCAATGAAAACGGGAGATTATATTGATGGAGACGATTTGAGTTTTCTTAATTCTAAAATTGGATATCTTTTAGATGAGGCAACTATGGGTTCTAATGGAGTTCTAAACATTGACAGAACGTTAGCTGGAAGAGTCGCTGGTATTGGTTCAGATGCAAAACTAACGCTGAAGGCTGCAACTTTAAACGGTATGACAGGATATAACTTTAAACTTACTGGTGTTTCTGCTTCTGTTAGCAACAATATATATACTTCTGGTTTTATAAATGATAATAAATTATATGTTAATGAAAATGGTAAAATACGTGCTGTACCGATTAAATAATGACAAAAAAAGTTTGTTTTTTTGTTTACTGGTTTTATTAGTCAATGTAACTTATCTATTCTTAAATGATGATAGATATTTCATTTTTGGTAATGGCTATGGATTAGAAATAATGTTAAATCTGAATGAAACTACGAATCCAATTGTGAATATGAATAACTTTTTCCTTAGAGGTTTTAGTTATCTTGGCAACTTAATAGTTTTCAATTTTATTTTTTTGATGTTGTATAACATTATTTTTAAAACTGTTAAATCGGTTAAATTTGAAGCATTGTTTGTATATGCAATAAATATTTTATTAGTATTGGCAATTCTTTGTTTTTATTTAATGATGAAATAAACAATTCAGACAAACAAAATCAATAAGCAAAAAGCCACTTCATTAACGGAGTGGCTTTTGGTTTTTATAGAGTCGCTACATTTTTAGCGAAAAAGTCTTTAAACTTTTTATTAGTCAGCATCTTATCTATGAGTTTAAAGATGGTTTGTTTGTCTTCTTCTTCGAGTTGCTGAATAAGTCTCATTTGTTCAACGGCTGTTTTATCTTCAATAACTACTTCGGTTGGAATTTTACCATCATAATTAATAATTTGGTCAGTGGTTAAATTAAATAACTGTGCCATTTTTTGCAGTTCATCAACTGTCAAAGCTCTTAAGCCTTTTTCAATCTTACTATAAGCAGATTTATCCACGCCAATATGCGTAGCTACTTCAATTTGCTTAAGATTTTTCTCTTCTCGTATTGTCTTTATGTTCTCTGCTAAACTCATAAGACAAAAGTAGCGATAAAAAACATTTTAAGCAATATGTATTCAATATCAAAACATTTAAGTAGTTAAAAACAAAACTTTATTTTATATTTGCAGTAGTGAAATTAACCACAAAAAAAATAACCTCTGCAAACAATGGAGATACAAGAGATAAAACAAAACTTACCACTAGCACAAATCCTGCAACATTACAATTTAAAACAGGACAAAAACAATATGCTTCGTTGTCCGTTCCACGAAGACAGCACAGCAAGTTTACAGGTAAGTTTTAGCCAAAATAAATACAAGTGCCACGCCTGCGACAAAAAAGGCGATGTGATACAGTTTGTCCAGGATTATGAAAAGCTAACCAAACACGAAGCATTAAAAAAATGTACTCAAATGATAACAGCAAACCCAACAGCCAATAACTATAAACCATCAACCAAAGTAGAACCAATAACAACAGCAATGGTAAACACCTACTTTATTGAAAAGATGTTTTTAAGTTTTAGAAAAGGATTGTTGTGCAGTGAGCCAGCCAAAGAATATTGCAAGAGTAGAAATTTAGATTTTGATAAATTAGAAGTTGGTTTTAACAGTGGGCAGTTCCACCACGGAGCACGAAAAGACGAAAAGCTAATTAATGATGCTTTACAATGCGGACTGCTCACACAGGCAGGAACCAACAGCAGAACAGGCGGACAAGCCTATAAACCTTTTGGCAATAAATCAATCCTGTTCCCACTAAAAAACAAAGAAAACCAAATTGTATCATTTTACTTTAGAAGTACTGTAAACAATGAAACCGACGCAGGAGGTTCGCTGAACACCGCTGAAAATAAAAGCGAAGTGAAGCAAAATGCGAAACATTACTATTTAAAAAATCGTTCCGGACTTTATCCCAATTATCCAAACCCGGACACGAAGAAATTACTACTTACTGAAGCTATAATCGACACGGCTAGTTTATTACAAATAGACGAGATAAAAGACAATTATACATTACTTACGTGCTACGGAACCAACGGACTAAACGAAGAAATCTTAAACGCTATAAAACCATTAAACCAATTAGAAGAAGTAATTTTCTTTTTTGATGGCGATAAAGCAGGAAATGAAGCCGTTACCAAATATGCTGAAATCTTACGAGAACTACACCCAAAAGCCAAAATAAGCCAAGTAGAAACACCAAAAGACGAAGACATAAACAGTTTAATCCAAGGACACGAAAACGAAATCTTAATCCATCTAATCGACCAAAGAAAAGAGATAGTATTTTCTTTTTCAATTGAAGAAGAAATTACAGTTGAACCAAAACAAGAAGTACAAAAAATTACTCCAGAACCAGTCAAAACTCCCCCTTTGGGGGTTGGGGGGATAGACATTTTAAAACAACCCAATCTACTGCAACAAATCAATAAACTAATAGAACAATCTGGGATTATTGGAGAAGAAAACAGCCGATTACTACTATTTATTATAGCAAGTTCATACAAAACAAAACAGCCCTTACACGCTATTGTACAAGGAAGTTCGGGAAGCGGAAAAACCCATTTAATCAGTAAAATAGCCGATATAGTTCCGCAAGAAGACGTACTTCGATTTACAAGAATTACAGAAAGTAGTTTATACAATTGGGGCGAATATGATTTAGTAAACAAACTACTGGTTATTGAAGATTTAGACGGACTAAAAGAAGAAGCAATGTTTGCAATGCGGGAATTAATCAGTAATCAAAGATTAAGCAGTAGCGTATCAATCAAGGATAAAAAAGGAAACATCAAGAGCGTTAAAAAAGAAGTCAAAGGCGTATTTAGTAGTTTATCAGCCACCACAAAAGGCGAATTATACGAAGACAATATGAGCAGGAGTTTTTTATTAGCCGTTGACGAAAGCCAGGACCAGACAGACAGAATAATAACCTATCAAAACAAGCGCATAGCAGGAGAAATAAACGAGCAATCGCAAGAGAAAGCCAAAGAACAATTGCAAAAAATACTGCGAGCTCTAAAAGTGGAGGAAGTACAAAATCCGTATGCCACACAAATACAACTTCCTGAAAACGTACACAAAAAACGACGGTTAAATGAAATGTTCCAAAGTATTATAAAACAAATCACCATCATCAACCAATACCAAAGAAGAACCACAAACGGCAAAATAATCACTCAAATCGAAGATGTAGAAAACGCAGTAGAAATACTTTTTGAAAGTATAATATTGAAAATTGATGAACTCGATGGAAGCCTGCGACAATTTTTTGAACACCTGAAAAAGAAGTTTAAAACCGATGATTTTACACGCTTCGAAGCAATGGAAGTAACAGGATTTAAGAAAACACAATTACAACATTACATCAATCAATTAGTACAACTGGAATACATCAAACAATTTGGACACGGCAACAAAGGCTATAAATATAAAATCTTCCATTTTGATGATATACAAAGCGTTAGAAAGAAATTAAAAGAGCATTTTTCAAAACAGATCCAAAACCTGAAACCGAACACTAACGAACGCTAACCGAACACAAAACGAACGCTAAATATTTAAAAAACTGCTAACTGTCAACTGATTACTGTAAACTTTCTTCTAGCGTTCGGTCAAAATAAAAAGTACAACCTCAATAACGTAATAGATGATAATAGATAACACAGTAAATGACTTTAGACGAGAATTATTAAACCTGGGATATAGCAAAAATGTAGTAGCAAATTACCCAAAATATGCTCAAAATTTATTGGATTATACTAAAGAAAATCTTCAAAAAATATCCGAAACTCATATTAAAAACTACTACGAATACCTAAAAACAAAACCAAATCAACGAAGAAAAGGAATAATAAGCCCAAGCCACATCTATAGCCAACTATTAGCCATCAAATTGTATTTTGAATACTTGGAAAGAACCAGGATAATAAAACGAAATCCATATAATTTAAGAATAAAAAAAACCACCAAAAACGAACGAATAGTATTTACTCAAGAAGAAATTCAAATCCTTTATAAAAACTGTCAAAACACTATAGAAAGAACAATATTACACCTTTGCTATGGTTGTGGACTTAGAAGAAATGAAGTTGAATTATTGACTGTAAAAGACATCAGTTTTGAACAGAAATTACTATTTATCAGAAAAGGGAAAGGCAAGAAAAGAAGAGTTATTCCACTTACTGAAACCATTATAAATGATTTAAAAAACTATATAAATTATACTGAAATCTACCGAAAAGAAAATACAGAAAGCTTTTTAATCAACGATTTAGGAAATACAGTAACAGGAAATACAATTTATACTATTTTTAAAAGAATACTCAAAAGAACTAAAGTTTTAGATCATCAATTATATTGTTTACACTCATTACGCCATAGTATTGCAACACACTTAATAGAAAATGAAATGAGTATAGAAATGGTACGGGATTTTTTAGGACACAGCCAATTAGTAACAACTCAAATTTATACAAGAATTAACTTTTTAAAAACAAAATTACATCAATGAGTATAGAAGATTTTTTAAAACAAAGTTTAATGCAAAGTTCGGTTGAAAGCTATATTTATGACATCAATAAATACAAAAGAAACAATAAAAATGCAGAGAAATACGACTATCAAAAAGTAATGCAGTATATTGAAATATTAAGAAATGAGCATAGTATAAGCAATGTAAAAAGAGTAATTGCTTCTATAAAAAAGTATTATGATTACTTAATTGAAATAGGAAAACGAAAAGACAATCCAGCCAGAGCCATAAGAATACGGGACGGAAAAGAAAACCCAATCCAATTACAAGATTTATTCACTGAAAAAGAACTGCAACTACTACTAATACCTAGAATAGAACGTTATCCATTTTTGGCCAAAAGAAACAAAATCATAATGAGTTTACTGGTCAATCAAGCACTACGAATCGGAGAAATAGAAAACATAAAATTAAATGATCTAGATTTAGAAAAAGCCACCATACAAATACATAAAACAGGAATAACCAACGCTAGAAATTTACCGCTCAAAGCCGAACAAATCCTTTTGTTATATGAATTTATCAATCAAGACAGAATCAAGCTTAAAACCTTTAGAAATGATGAAAATGCTTTGTTACTTGGTAAACTTGGAACGCCAATAACAAAAGAAGATGTTGATTATTTAATTAGCACGTATCAAAAACAATCCAAAAAGAAACTTACTTCGACAACTATAAGACAAAGTGTAATTGCAAATCTACTAACCAAAAATAACGATTTACGGATAGTACAGCATTTTGCAGGACACAAAAGCCCGGACACTACAGAAAAATACAGACAAACAGGATTAAACGCACTAAAGACGGCTATCGAAAAACTACATCCTATCAAATAAACAGCAGGCAAACAAGCGGTCTCCCTCTGGTCGCTTCCTTAGTTCCGTTCGGCTGTTCCAGTCGTCCCGCAAAAGGCGGGACTCCGTTCCACAGTCCACTCGTCAGCATAGCACCTGCCAGCCCTGAAAAAGGGCAGGCAGTTACTACGCTTCCTCGCCCTCATCTTCACACGGTCGCTTCCGTCGTTCGTCGGGGCTACTGCGTCCGCAACACAAACCCCGCTGAAAAAGCGGGGTCAGTGTTCGCGTCCACCGCCCCTTGTGTTTTGGCGGTTGCTCTACCGCCAGCCATCAACCTCAATAGGAACGCCCGAAAAAGGGCTGAATTTATAGATTTGCTCCACTCCGTTATGCTTCTTCGGTTGCCGTTACACGCTCCTATCCCTACAGCCCAAAAAAAGGGCTTCTCGGTCTAGGGTGGCTGTCAGTGACCGCAACACCGCCACCCGTTCAGCAAAAAACGCTCCTTGCAAGCACCGCTTTTTTTGCTTCACTTGGGGTGTTTATTGTTGAACCGCATAGTTCAATCGCCACAGGGCTATGCTCATTTTTTTAGAAGATTGCCCAGTAATTATCTGCTAAAAAAGAAGCTTTACGTTAGGGCAATCTTCCAAAAAAATCGAGCGCACGATTAAAGATAATCAGTGAAATTGGTTTTTGAATTTACAGATTTAGGCATTTTTGGAAAGTTTAGCCGATAAAAAAACGGACTCTTTTTTTTCAATTGAAAATAAAAATTAGCGAAACCAACCGAACTTTTTTTTTCAACTGAAAAAAGACTATTTTTGAAGCACGTTCTTACAAAAAAAATAGCTTTTGCTCGCGGGAGCACATAAACAGACGCTCGGGCGAGGCAAAATATTGAGCAGTGACATACAAGTATAAGTACAACGGCAAGGAGCTGCAAGACGAGCTGGGGCTTAATATGTACGATTATGGAAGCAGACTTTATGACCCTGCAAGAGCGGGTTGGAGTAATATGGACCCATTAGCGGAAAATTCTAGAAGATGGTCGCCTTATACGTATTGCTATAATAATCCAATACACTTTATTGACCCTGATGGGATGCAAGCGGATGATTGGAGAATTAATTATACTGACAAAAACGGAAAACAACAAGAATTTGTTTTTAATGGTGGTGCGACAGTTCTACCTGACAATCAGTTTGTCAAAGATTTTGTAGCTGCATATCGTTATGATGTAGGTAATGGTGGCGGAGATGGTTTAAGGTCAGTAGCGGAAAATCCTGCGTTAATGATTGATGTCCAAGAAACATCAGAACCTTCTTTTACAGACCAACCTTCCTCTTCTCCTGGTTCAGGGGATTACAATGTTCTTAACTGGAATCCAAAAATGGGATTAGAAACTACAAATGGAACAGTTATGTCACCTGCAACAGTATTAGACCATGAAGCAGACCATGCAGGTAAATATGCAGCAGCAGGTAAAGGAAGTATGAATGGACGTGTTGAAACACCTGATAAAAAGTATGATAATAAAGAAGAAAAAAGAGTTATCACTGGTTCAGAACAAAGAACAGCTAGAGCAAATGGTGAAATTGCACCTAGTGGAGTTACAAGAACTGACCATAAAGGATTACCTGTGATAACTACTTCTCCTACTTCAAATAAAGTTGATGCTGCTAAAACAGTTAAATTTAATGATAAATTGAATAGCCAAGGTTTATATCCTACTCCATCAGCTGATAAATATAAAAAACACTAAAAGTAAATTAGATATGAAATTATTCTTATTTTCAATATTTTGCATTTCAATGTTGAATTGCTCCAACAATAAAAAAGACAATCAAAGCGATAAATATTTAGAGGTATTTTATTTAAAAGAAGGTTTACGCTATCCAATGCAACTTGGTTGTAATGTAGTACATGGTGAATTATTGAAAGATAAAGTAAAATTCAAAAAAATTGATGATGTGGATTTTATGAGTCAATTCATAAACCAATTTAATCAATTAAAAACTTCAAAAGAGCAAAGAGACATCGATGTTAGAATACAGGTTGTTTATCATAACAAAAAAGACGTTGACACCATTTGCATGGGTGAGCATTTTGACATTAAGGTGAATGGCATTAATAAAGAAGATTCAAAACCTTTTTTAAAGTTGATTAAAGACGAAACATATTATAAAAAGGAATAAACTTCAATTTTAGAAAAGGTTCGACCTTCTGAAACGAACATAAAAGCCTAATACTGGATAATATCTGGTGTTAGGTTTTTTGTTTAGATTTGCTTAGTGCAAATTCCAGTTATATTGACCACCTAATTCCAATTTAAAGTGAGCACCT
>JBDTNG010000294.1:0-12964 GCA_039933895.1 Flavobacterium sp.
GGAATTATCGGAACCATGATGGGTCATGAAACTTTAAAATTAATTCTGGATTTACCGACTTTGGAAAACGAATTGATTATCTTCAATACACTCCATTGGAATTTCACCAAACTGAAGTTTTAGAAAATTAAAACAGCATTTTTCAATAATCAGAGAATATCTTTATATTTGCAGTGCAAAAAAGCACAAAACTCCTAATGACTTGAACTTGCGAAGGCACGATACAAGTAAAAAACATAAAACAAGGAATGAAATACAAAAGAATTCTTTTAAAATTAAGCGGTGAAGCGCTAATGGGTGATCGTCAATACGGAATCGACCCGAAACGTTTGGCCGAATATGCAGATGAAATAAAACAAATTCATGATTTAGGCGTTCAAATTGCTATTGTTATTGGTGGTGGAAATATTTTCAGAGGTGTAGCTGGCGCCAGTAATGGAATGGACAGAGTACAAGGAGATTATATGGGAATGTTGGCTACTGTAATTAACGGTATGGCCTTACAAGGTGCTTTGGAAGAAAAAGGAATGCTAACGCGTTTGCAAACAGCATTGAAAATTGAAGCTATCGCAGAACCATACATCAAAAGAAGAGCGGTAAGACATTTAGAGAAAAACAGAATTGTCATTTTTGGAGCTGGAACAGGAAATCCTTATTTTACAACAGATACAGCTGCTGTTCTTCGTGGTGTTGAAATTAATGCTGATGTGATTTTGAAAGGAACTCGTGTAGACGGGATTTATTCTGAAGACCCTGAAAAAAACAAAGACGCTGTAAAATTCGATTACATATCATTTGATGATGTCTTGAAAAAAGGGCTAAATGTAATGGACACAACTGCTTTTACATTAAGCCAAGAAAACAAATTGCCTATCATTGTTTTTGATATGAATAAAGAAGGAAATTTGATTAAAATCTGTAAAGGAGATAACATAGGAACTGTAGTAAATATATAAACCGATAATTTGATTTTTTGATCATTCGATAATTCGAACAATCTAATCATCTAACAATCTAACAATCGAAAACATGACTGAAGAAATTGATTTTATTCTCGATAGTACCAAAGAATCTATGGAAGGTTCTATTGAACATTTAGAAAAAGAATTTTTAAACATACGCGCCGGAAAAGCATCTCCACAAATGATTGGCGGTGTATTTGTTGATTATTATGGTTCACAAACACCGCTTTCACAAGTGGCTAACGTGAATGTTCCTGACGCCAGAACCATTACGATTCAACCGTACGAAAAAACCATGTTGCAACCTATCGAAAAAGCAATTATGGTGGCTAACATTGGTTTCAATCCGATGAACAATGGTGATGTTATTATTATCAGTGTTCCACCATTGACAGAAGAAAGAAGAAAAGATTTGGTAAAACAAGCCAAAGCTGAAGCTGAAGATGCCAAAATCGGTATTCGTAATTCTCGTAAAGACGCCAATACGGAAATCAAGAAATTAGAAAAAGAAGGAACTTCAGAAGACATTTGTAAAACAGCTGAAGAAAGCGTTCAAAAGTTAACCGATAGTTTTATCAAAAAAATTGAAGACCACTTAACAATAAAAGAAGCTGAAATTTTGAAGGTCTAACTTTTTGTTGAAAAAATAAGAAAAATCCGTCATGTTGCAACAACAGACGGATTTTTTGTGTTTAAAATAGCTCGGTAACTATTTTTTAATATATTTGAGAACACTAGAAACCAAACCGACTATTAACTTAAAGCTCGCCCCCACAATGAAAATCAAAAAAATACTACTGCCTTCAGCTATTTTATTTTTGTTTTTATTCTTTCAAAACCACTCATTTGCACAAGATTCTGGGACTTTTGCTGGAATTGAAATAGGCAGCAAAGGAATAAAAATGTCCGTTATTGATGTTACAAAAATCAAAAAAGGAGACTTCACTGTCAAATCATATTGGTCAGAAAATGTTGGAATTGCAAAAGGAATTGCAATTGACGGGAATTTAGCCGCCGAAGATATTGATAAAGCAGTAACTGTTGTCTTAAATAATTATATCAAAATAAAAGACGATATGAAGATACCAGATGAAAATATTTTTATCGTGGGATCTTCAGGGGTTGCAATGGCAAAAAATACGAAAGACTTAATAGACAAAATAAAATTAGCTACTAACAAAGATGTAGAATTCATTGATGCTGCAACCGAAGGAAAAATGCTATTAAAAGGTTGTGTTCCTCCTGTTGACTACAAAAACTCAATGGTTTTGGATATTGGTGGCGGAAACACAAAAGGTGGATTCGTTGATGTGAGAAACAATGATACTTTTGTATTTTTCCCTTTAAGCGTTAATTATGGCACTGTTACATTAACAGAAGCTGTACTTAAGAAAACTAGAAAAGATGATGTTTCTGAATTTAATGAGAAGATATTTGGCTTTTTACCTATCGTAAGAGATCAGGTAGATGCTATGTATAAAACCAGTCCTGAAGCATTAGAGAAAGAAAAAGTGTTCATGTCTGGAGGAGCTGTTTGGGCATTTTACACCCTTTATAATGGTGCTGCAAAAGAAACTTTTAATGAATTTAAATTAGAAGATGTACTTTATTTTGATGCTGTTTTAAAAAACAACTTTAAAAAATTTGAAGAGTTAGCCCAAACCGATAAAGATGCTGAAAAAGTATTAAAAACGTATTCTCAAAAATATCTAATTTCTGCAAGTAATCTTCTTCTTGTTTGCCTTGAAGCAATTCCAGAAATAAACGATAAAAAACTATACTTTGCCAAAGAAGGACAAATCGCATGGTTGGTTTCTTATATCGCAGACAGATCTAAAAAAGTTAAAAAGATTTACTAACATTTCATTTGATTTAAAAACCAAACTTTCAATAATGTTATTACACTGTAATATGTTATTGATTAAAAAAATTAAATGAATGAAAAGTTACTTAAAAACTTACTTTGATAACTTTAGAGGGTTTTCAAGAGAAATCTGGGTGCTAACATTAATAACATACATCAATCGTGCTGGTGCTATGGTGATGTTGTTTTTAACCAAATACTTACACGAAAGTTTATTCTTCAGTCTAGCTGAAATAGGCTGGATGTTAGTTTGTATCGGAGTAGGCGCCTTATTTGGTTCTTGGTTTGGAGGAAAACTTACCGACAAAATTGGGTTTTATACCGTCATGCTTTCCAGTCTTTTCTTAACTGGCTTTGGTATCATTTCCTTAATGTTTTTGTATGATTTTAAAGAAATATGCATTGGCCTCTTTGTAGTTACTGCCATTGCCGATATGTACAAACCTGCAATGTATGTCGCGGTATCCAATTTTACCAATAAGAAAAACAGAACAAGAGCTTTAACTTTAGTTAGACTGGCTGTCAATTTAGGCATTGTTTCCGGACCGGTAATCGCTGGTTTAATCATAAAAAAAGACAATTATGATATGCTGTTTTGGATAGATGGTATTACCTGCATATTTGCAATTTCGGTTTTCATGTTACTAATTGATGAAAGCAAATTTTACAAAGCAAGAAAGAAAATTCACAGAAAAAAGAAAATCACAAACATTGTAAGCAGAACACTGGTTGATGATAAAAACTTTATCATTTTCTTATTAGCAAGTTTTTCAACTGCATTCCTATTTTTCCAATTGTTTACCACAATACCAATGTACAACTCAGATAAATTAAAACTTAATGAGCTGACTATTGGATTGCTTTTGGCATTAAATGGATTATTGATATTCTTATTTGAAATGCCACTAATTGGTTTTCTGGAAAGAAAAAATCATCAAGCGACAAAAATTATTTTGCAAGGCTCGGTATTTATGACCTTAGGTTTTATCTGTATGCTTTTCTCAAAATCCATATCTGTATTAATTATTAGTATCTTTTTAATTACTATAGGTCAAATTTTACTATTTTCGTTTTCCAATACTTTTGCCTTTGCCAGAGCAAAAAGCGGGCAAGAAGGAAAGTATATGGGTTTTTACGCCATGAGTTTTAGTGCTGCGCAGATATTAAGCCCAAAAGTAGGATTCAGCGTTATTGAAAGTTATAATTATTTTTCAAATTGGTTGCTAATGGCTGGTGTAGGATCAATAGGAATATTTCTATATTATAAATTAGACAAAAACATTCGATTCGAAAATGTTTTAAAAGATGTATAATCTGCAAAATCAATTAATATTACAAAACAATATACTTGCTGTCGAGTAGATTAAAATTATGTCCAAAAAAACAAAACAAAAACAGAATAAGAATAGCAATAGTTTCAAAATTGTAATTATTTTATTGGCATGCACTATGCTTGGCGGTTTTTTCTTTATGTATAAAATGTCCAGCAGATCAAAAAAAGCAATTATTTTACTTCGAGAACAAAAATTAAACCTGATAGGCGACCTGGAAAAATCAGAATTATTCCTGAATCAGGTTTTAACTTCAAACAAATCTCTTTCAAAAAAATTAGCCACCGAACATATTAAAATAAAAAAGCTAATACAAGATTTAAAGAAAAAAAACATCAATGAAAAATCGATTGTTGTTTATCAAAAAAGCTCAGATGCGGTCGACGACAGAGTAAAATTATTGCTCACCGAAATTAACACTTATAAAAAGAGAATAGACAGTACCAATACAGTTTTAAAGAACACCAACATTGTTTTAAAAAAGGAAAAAACAAAAAATGACACCTTAACTGTTTCTAATAATAAATTGGTTAAAAAGATAACAGGTGCTACAAAACTTTATTTTTATGATTTAAAAACAGCTTCTTTTAAAGTAAGAGGTTCCGGAAAACAAATCGAAACAGATAAAGCAAGCAAAGCCGATTTATTAAAAGTCAGTTTTATGATTGCCGAAAATGATTTGGTTAAATCGACTACTAAAGATTTTTTTATTCAGATTATTGATTTCAAAAACAATGTTTTAGGCAGTAAAAAAATAGAAACATTTGGTAAGGAAACCCTAACATATAGCACTGCTGCAAAAGTAAAATATGCGAATAAAACCATAAAAGTGGAAGAAGAAATACCTGTGACCGATTTAGAGAAAGGACTATTTTACGTGAATATTTTCGATAAAACAAAATTAGTATTAAAAACAACCTTTACTTTAAACTAATCTCTATAAAACCTCACTAACGCATTCCTGTTTTATGTGAATTTTTTTATTTAATGAACTATATTTGTTCCAATTCTGACAAAACAGATTGTATATCCAATGGTTTTAAAAAAACTAGTGCCTTTTCTCGTTATTTATTTTACGCTTATTGCTGATTTCAAAGCAATTGGGCAAGAACAAATAATTACAGCCGATAGTATTATTCAAAAAACCATCCTTTACAAATCAATAAACAAACCCAATAATTTTGAGTTTACCGTATACAATAAACTCCTTATTACTGCCGACAAAGACATGATTGAAGGACACATAGATTCTATTTTTGTGATCAAAAGAAAGAAAAAAGTATTATCAAAAATTGATTCTACCGATTTTGTTTTCAAAAAAATATTATCCAAACAACACCTCTATCAAACCGAAAAAATTTCAAGATTTCAATACGTAGACAACGTTAGCAAAGAAACAATTCTTGCTACAAGAATGGCAGGTTTTAAAGAACCAATATTTGAATATTTTGCACTGCAGCTCGAACCAGCATCTGTGTATGACAACAAATATTCCTTAGTCGAAAAAGAATATTTCAGTCCCATTTCCAAAAAAGGGTTCAAAAAATACAAATACACTTTTTTAGAAACCGTTTATTTGGAAAACAGAAAAGTGTACAAAATACTTTTTCAACCCAAAAGGATTACCAAAACCGACAAGCTCGAAGGTGTTTTATACATTGATGCAGAAAAATTCAGTATTGCAAAAACAGAATTAAATGTCCTAGGAATTCTTAAAATTTCTTCTGTTTACGAGTTCAAATTCAATCCTGAATTGAAAAACTGGTTTCCTGCAAAAACGAATCTAATCATCCGGAAAGGAAATAGTAAATCACCTATAAAAATATTTGGCGAAACCATCACTTTTGCTGGAACAGACAGCAAATTAAACCCAGAAGGCAAAAAATACACTTCCGATTATGTTGAAATAAAATCGGTTTCCACCTACTTCGAACCACGATTCAACCAGCTTTCAAAACTAAAACACCGTGACATTGCCATCAGAATTAATGAAAATGCGATTGCCAAAAAAGAAAATCTTTGGTACACGTATTTTAATGATTCTACCGACGTGAGAAGCAATCCAACCTACGTTTCATTGGACAGTTTGGTTCAAAAAAGAAAAATCGAAAACAAAATCCGCATTGGACGAAAAGTAATCAAAGGCTATTATCCAATCGGTTTCTTCGATGTCGATTTGCGGTATTTAATTCGTTACAACAACTATGAAGGCTTCCGTTTGGGCTTAGGTGGTGTGACCAATGAGAAATTATCTAAAATCTATAAACTGGAAGGTTATGCGGTTTATGGCACTAAAGATGGGTTTTTTAAAGGCTATGCTTCAAATGCAATTCGACTAGCCAAACCCTCTGAGACTTGGCTTGGTTTTTCATACAAAGACGATTTAAGCGAAATTGCAAGTACGTCTTTTGAAATCGACAAACGTGTTTTTAAAATCTACGATCCAAGACCATTCAATATCAGTACTTTTTACAATCACGAAACCTGGCTTGGCTTTTTGGAAACCAAAATGATTCCTAAAACCGAAAGCATCATTCAAATCTCACAGAGTTTGATCGAGCCTAAATTTGATTACAAATTCAATTATAATGACCAATTATTAACGAATTTTAAGGCCACTCTTTTTACGGCTTCAATACAATGGAATCCATTTAGCAAATACATGCAAACACCAAATGGAAAAATAGAAACCAACAAAAATTACCCAAGATTTACTTTTCAATTTTCTAAAACCATAGACAATTTATGGCACAACAGCTATGATTTTGGAAAGATAGATTTCCGATTTGATTACCAGAAAAAATTCAATTCGAACCACAAATTGCTATTTCTTTTTGAAGGAGGCTATGCTTTTGGTGATGTACCAATTACGCATCTTTACAACCATTCTCCGAATAATTTAAACAAAGACAAAATTCTTCAAAGGGTTACTTTTGCCGGAAGAGACAGTTTTGAAACAATGTATTTTAATGAGTTTTTCTCTAACAAATATGCTTTCTTCCAACTGGAACATCAGTTTCCTAAATTTGAAATTAGCCGAAGAATCAAACCGATTTTCTTAATCGTTACCAGATACGGTTTAGGAACGTTAGATCACGCAGATAAACATGTGGATATTGAATTTAAAACCCTTGAAAAAGGATTTATGGAATCTGGATTTGAGTTAAACCAAATTTATAGAGGTTTAGGATTTGTCGCTTTCTACAGATACGGTCCAAATCAGTTGCCTCATTTTGAAGACAACCTCGCGATAAAACTCAGTATTAAAATCGATTTAGGGCTTAATAATTAATACCGAAGGCAAATTACTCAACCACACACTTTGCGATTCCACCAGTTTTTTCCAGCTGTCTAAACTAATCACCATCAAATCCTGTTTGATTAAAAAAGCTTTTTGCACCTGATACTCATTCACCAAAGTGATATTATCTGGATATTTATGTTCTAAATCCTGAATGGTTTCTTTAATAGAAGCGTTGTTCTCAATTTGATGATTTCCATCAACAATATTAATTTTCGAATTGTTATTGTACACAAACTTCTGAATATAATCAACCAAAAAAGCATCTTCCGTTGAGAAAATTGGTGCAAAAACCTTGTCGGTACTATGCAAATCGTTATCCACTAAAATTCCTAGTGGCGTTTTATTTTTGGCAATAATCTGACGTGTTCTTTCATCAAAAATAGAATTCGCAAACAAACCTTCTTTACCAGTAATTTTGTCTAACAATCGGTCGGGATTGATAATTCTCGTTGTAAATCCTAATACTTTACCAAGTAAGGTTCCTTCAAAAATAGATTTTCCCAATCCTACCAAAAGCAAATCGTATTCACCTTGATTGGCCACTTCGGCAATATCATTTTCAATATCAACTGTAGCTTTAAAAATGGTACTAATCTCCTGATTTAACATCATTGATTCTTCTAAAATAGGTTCAAAAGTTTCATTTTCATATTCTTCCAGGTTGTAAGAATGCATTTCATCACTCACCGACAAGTGCATTGCCGTTATCGTAGAAATGTCTTTCTGCTTTTTAATTAAGCTGTTCGCCAAACGAAGCAACGATTTCCCTTTTTCATAATTTCCAAAAGAAATCAGAATTTTGTATTTGTCAGTATGCAAAACTTCATCAGGAACGATAACATCTTTAGACTTGAAAACATAGTTAATCAAATCTAAAGCAGGACCCGTCATAAATGTCGTAATCAAAGCCATAATAACCATCATGGTAAAGATTTGCGAATTCAAAACACCCAAATCATAACCAATATTTAAAACCACGAGTTCCATTAAACCACGTGTGTTCATTAAAGCTCCAATGGTTAAACTATCTTTCCAACTTTGACCCACAAACCTTGCAGCAATTGCACTTCCCACAAACTTTCCAACAACAGCTACCAGAATGATAAAACCAGTTATTTTCCATAAGTACGGATCGTTGATTAAACCAATTTGTGTTCGCAATCCGGTAAAAACAAAGAATAAAGGAAGTAAAAGAATAACCGAAACGTCTTCGATTTTCTCAATAAATATATTTCTAAATTTTGTAATGTCTGGCATAATCGCTCCAGTCATAAATGCTCCAAAAAGTGCATGAATTCCAATAACTTCTGTCGCGTAAGAAGATATGATAAGCGTCAAAAAGAAAATTGCCACTACTGGTTTACTTAAATTGCCATTGTTAGAATACAGGTCACCAATTCTTTTCAAGAAAGGTCTCACAAGAAACAACATGGTCAAAACATAAGTTATAGCAAACCCAATAACATACAATGAACTCACAAAAGAACCCGCTTTCGCTATAGCAATTACAGCAGCTAGCAAACACCATGCTGTAATATCATCAGCAGCTGCACAAGTAATAACAATAGCACCCAATCTCGTTTTATGAATTCCTCTTTCCTGTACAATTCTTGCCAAAACCGGGAAAGCAGTAATACTCATCGCAATTCCCATAAACAAACTGAAAGGCAAAAATTCTACACCTTGTGGTGCAAACTTATGATACACAAAATAAGACAAAGTAACACCTAAAGCAAAAGGGAAAACAATACTGGCGTGACTGATAACAACCGCTTCATTGGCTTTGTTTTTAAGTACTTTTAAATCCAATTCCATTCCAATAACAAACATGAAAAGAATTAATCCGATTTGACTTAAAAACTGAAGATTTCCTAAAGATTCTGTGGGAAATAAGGCCGATGAAAAATGCGGAAAGTACAATCCAATTACCGAAGGTCCTAGAAAAATTCCGGCAATGATTTCACCAATTACAGAAGGTTGTCCTATTTTTTTGAAAATCCATCCGAAAAAACGGGCAATGATGATGATGGTGATAATTTGAGCTAATAAAATAGCTAAAGGATGTTCTAGATTATGAAAAAGAGATTCAAGAAACTGATTCCATTGGGTGTGTTTTGTTGATTTAGCAACTACTTTTCTGCCAATTTCCAAATCTTTTCCTTGCCCAACTACCCAATACATTAAAGCTGTGAAACCGCCAGTAACTCCAAAATAAAAGAATGCATTTTTTAATTTTTTCATATCAAACGACCAAAATTCATCCACAAAGATGACAAAATATGCATTCAAATAAAAGCATTCAATTAATTAATCACATAAATTTAAAATTCGTTAAATTTTCATAGTAAAAGTTTCACCATAAATGCCTTATTTTTATTGGTTTTAATTAACTTTGCAAGCGTTTTTAAAATAGAAATGAAAAAGAAATTAAAAGTCGGTTTTTGGGAGTTTATAGCAGGAATTGTGCTACGAAACAGAATAACTATTTTAGTAATGATTTTATTACTTACAGTTTTTCTTGGATTTCAGTGGCAAAACGTAAAAATGACGTACAACGAAGCCAACTTACTTCCTAAAAATCATATAGCAAATAGGCAATATACCCAGTTCTTAAACACTTTTGGCGAAGAAGGAAATCTTGTCGTGATTGGTGTGAAAGACAATACCCTTTTTACACCCAAAGCCTTTGCCGCTTGGAATACACTAATGAATAATTTGAAATCCCACAAAAAGGAAGTCGAATTGGTCGTGTCATTAAGTGATTTGAAAAAATTGCAAAAAGACACCATTAACGAAAAATTCGAATTGGTTCCATTTGTGCAACAAGACAAAACTACCGATCCAGCGTATTTACAGGAAATAAAAAGACAGCTTTTTAACGATTTGCCTTTTTACGAAGGTTTGCTTTTCAACAAAAAAACCGGAACCATTCGTTCGGCAATTTACCTGAACAAAAAAGTAGTCAACTCGCCTATCAGAAAAGAGTTTATCCTAAATGTTTTAGTGCCTGAAGTCGATAAATTTGAGAAAACAACCGGAATAGATTTGAAAGTTTCGGGTATGCCATACATCAGAACCATCAACACCGAAAACATGAAAGGCGAAATTGGTCTTTTCATTGGCGCTGCTTTGTTTATCACCTCATTGATTTTCTTTTTATTCTTCAGATCCCTAAGAGCGACATTCATCTCGATTTGCATTTTGCTTTTTGGCGTGATGTGGTCTTTTGGAACACTGGGATTATTTCACTATAAAATCACAATTTTAACTGCTATTATTCCGCCGTTAATTATCGTCATCGGAATTACCAATTGTATCTTCCTGATTAATAAATACCAACAGGAAATCAAAACGCACAGCAATCAGGCTAAAGCTTTGCAACGTGTTATTTCAAAAATTGGGGTTTCAACTTTGATGACCAATTTAACCACGGCCATCGGTTTTGCAACCTTCATGATTACTGGAAACGATTTGCTTTATGAATTCGGATTGGTGACTTCAATCAACGTTATCATTGTTTATTTATTGACGTTAGTTGTAGTGCCAATTGTATACAGCTTCATGCCTTTACCAAAAGAAAGACATTTAAGTCATTTGACTAAAAATTACCTTTCAGCACTTTTAAATTGGGTGGAAAATCTAGTAAAACACAAACGTAATGCGATTTATACCATCTACGGATTGTTGTTAGTGTTCAGTCTTTTTGGGGTTTCTAAAATGAAAGTCTCTGGAAGTTTAATTGGCGAAATGCCAAAAAGCGCTTCTTTCTTTAAAGATATTTTATTCTTCGAAAAAGAATTCAATGGGGTAATGCCATTAGAAATAATGATCAATACCAAAAAGAAAAAAGGTGTCATGAAAGCATCGACCATTAAAAAAATGAACGAACTGCAACAAACCATAGAAAGCATTCCTGAACTGTCAAAACCAGTTTCGATTGTCAACTTAATCAAATATTCTAAGCAAGCTTATTACAACGGAAACCCGGAATATTACGAATTACCTTCTTCACAGGAGCAAGCCTTTATATTGAGTTATGCCAAAAATGCTACGAAGAATTCGAAAGAAAACTTAATGAAAAGCTATGTTGATTCTACAGGTCAATACGCCAGAATCACAGCCTTCATCAAAGACATTGGAACCGATGAAATGGCCAAAGTCGAAGGTAAGCTAAGAACCAAAATCGATAAAATTTTCCCGAAAGACCGTTACGAAGTCATCTTAACCGGAAAAGCATTGGTTTTCCAAAAAGGAACTTCTTACTTAGTAGACAACTTAATCGAATCACTGATTTTTGCCATCTTATTAATCGCCGCTTTAATGGCGTACATGTTCCGTTCAGTGAAAATGATTTTTGCTTCGGTGGTGACCAACATCCTGCCGTTATGCATCACTTCAGGATTAATGGGGTATTTCGGAATCCCATTAAAACCTTCTACCATTTTGGTATTTAGTATCGCTTTTGGTATTTCGGTGGATAATGCAATTCAGTTCATGGCCAAATACCGTCATGACTTAATTCAGAACGACGGAAAAATAAAAAAATCGGTTATCAGCGCATTACACGAAACCGGAATCAGTACTTTTTACACTTCAATGGTATTAATCTTTGGATTTGCCATTTTTACACTGTCAAGCTTTAGTGGAACCATTGCTTTGGGTGGATTAATTTCCTGCACCTTAACTTTCGCTATGTTTGCCAATTTACTTGTACTTCCGGCTTTGGTTTTAACCGTAGAAAAATGGAGTGGTAAAAAAGAGAAAATTGATATCCCTAAAATCAACATTCTCAGGGACCAAATTTCCGAAGAAGAAATCGATGAGGACGAGGAAAAAAACTCACAATAACTTAGATAGTATAGAATGAATAAGCATAAAAAAAGCACTGAATCATCAGTGCTTTTTTTATGTGGGTTTTATTTAATCGAAGTACGGAGCATCTAATTTATATTTAAATGCACCATTAGTCAACTGATAAGGTCCTACTGAATCTTCTCCGTTTCTACGTAAATAACTGAAACTAAAGGTTCCTTTAATAATTCTAGTAGTAACATCAAATTCTGTGATGGTTAAAGTCCCTGAAATAGCTTTTGTTTTTGTTACACTACCAACTTCAACAAGACTCGCACAACTATTTATTCCGTCGATACCAGTAATTTCATCATCTTTCAAATTATAAGTTCCTACCGCCCATTGTGATTCTGGAATTCTAATGTTGATTAGAATAGAAGTAGCTAGTGGCTGTTCATTATATGTAACGTCCGATCCTTGTAACAATAAGTAGTTATAAGAAATTAACGGAGTAGTTTGAAAAGTCTCTACTTTAGTTTGAAGTGAAGCACTATCAAAATAATCTAGAGGTTTTAAATTATTATAAGGAAGGCCATTCAGATCACCAGACATAAAAGTTGGCTCTGTAAAATTTGGGTTTAAATTTTGGCTTGAATTTCTTTCTAGATTCTGTTCTGTAGGTTCAACACTACAAGAGGTAACAAGTAGAATC
>JBDTNG010000295.1:0-10477 GCA_039933895.1 Flavobacterium sp.
CGGAATTATTGAAGATTATCTAACAAGTGGATTAACTAAGCAGGAAATTTGGGGGAAATACACTAGTAAATACGCAGAAGCTGGTCAGCTACTTGGTTGGATGCAACAATATGAGAATGACATCACCCCACCGCGACCCGCATCACCTTATGCAATATAAAAATATCCAAATGGCTTTCTTTCCCAATGAACTCCCCATCAATCTGGAAGTTGACAGGCGTAGTGGTCGTAATGGTCGCCTTGTCGGTGGTAATGATTTCCACATCCTCGGAATCGACAGGGATGTTTCCGGTAATGATTTTGCCAAAGACCAGTAGGTCCAGGTTTTTCAGTATAACGATCTCAAACTTTCCGTCGTCTATTTTCCCGTTGGGGTTTATGGTCACACCAGTGCCGTATTTCTGGGAATTGGCAATCACAATCATTCGGGCAGTAATCTCTATAATCTCACCGTTCGCTTTGATGGCTGCTGTAAAAGGCCCTTCTTGTTCTCCTAAGGTAGTAATGGTCTGCAGCACATAGCCGAGTTTGCCCCGTTTGGAACTGTTCTCGTAGTTTTTGACAAGCTGCGCGTTCAGGCCCAAATCACTCAGGTGAAGGCTTTTGCGGTTGTTGATACAAACCATGTCCATTTCCATAAAATCGCCATGAAAGGCAATCTGAAGATTCTCCTCTAGTGTAGTGGGTAAGTTGAGGTCAACCGACAACCCATTGGCAGAGCCCGCCGGTAAGATGCCCATAATGATATCGGTTTCATGAAGCGCTTCAGCCGTGATTTTAATGGTACCGTCACCGCCAGCCACCAGGACACGTTGGGGTTGGTGCTTTTCGCAGAAAGAACGGATACCCTCGATATCATCATTTCCCGTGGTTTCAAACAGCTGCAGCTGCAGTCCTTCTTTTGCTGCAAAAATAGTCGCAGTGTTTACCATTTCATCCTTATTGAGATCCCCGGAAATGGGATTAACGACCATTACGATATTATTTTTCAACTTTTTATCTTTATATTACGTAAATCTAACTAATTTGTAGGTTTAAAAATAATAAAATGAAACCTGTTTTAAAATTATACCGGGGTTATGCCAATGAACAGGAACTCATTGTGATGGGGCATATCTTTCATCCCACTACGAAGGCCGAGTACGATTTCCAGAAACGAAAATTCAGGAATGCGAAGTCTATTATCCGGATGTTTCAGATGAAGACCCAAGCTAATGCCGACGTGTATCTGGAATGGGACGGACTAAAGATCCATACTAAAACAATGGACGACGGGTATTTTAAATTCTGCATTCCCATTACAGAAGTGGCCGGATACGGATGGATGGAGTACAGCGTGAGTATTTTTCATGAAGGAGCCGAAATCATAGAGAAAGGAAGCTATGTGCGGCCTCATTTGGGGAATCTTGGCTTTATATCGGATATTGATGATACCTTTTTGGTTTCGCATACGAGGAACATCTTTAAGAAACTATATATTTTATTGTTCCGAAATGTCAACGACCGCAAGATCTTTGAAGATGTAGTGCCGCATTATCAGGCATTGAGCACCGCAGGACGTAACAACGAAGAAGAACAGAATGCCTTTTTTTATGTGTCAAGCAGTGAATGGAACCTGTACCGTTTTATTGTCCAGTTTACCGAATTGCACCAGCTGCCTATGGCGGTGCTGCTGCTTAAAGATATTAAAACAAGCCTGGCCGATTTCTTTATGAGCGGCAGGGGAGACCACAATCATAAGTTCGATAAGATCAAGCACATTTTAGAGTTTTATCCTAACCTGAACTATACTTTATTGGGGGATGATTCGCAGGAAGATGCCTTTTTATATGAGAACATCTGCAAGATTTTCCCGGTCAACGTAAAGGCGGTCTATATCCGTCAGACAGGCCATGATAAAAAAGCCAAAGTACAGGCGGTTTTAGATATCATCACCAGCTTAGGCGTATCGGTCTGCTACTTTAAGCACAGCAGTGAAGCCATAGCACATTCTAAAAGCATAGGACTGATTGTATAGCTAATTGTTAATTTCTCCGTTCCATTGCCAGTGCATTATTATTTAAAACTATGTATGTATGTAGGTTTGTCTTAGGTTTCGAAGGCGAGTGTCAAATAGACGCAGTATCCGTAAAAAGAAATGCTGTCTGAGCAAAGCGAGTTCATTTCTTTTAGGATGCAAGACTTAATTTGACCGCTAAGAATTCAAGACTTGATTTTTTGTTTCTTTTGCATCAAGGCAAAAGAAAATGTTCTATTTTCAGTAGAGATTTAAATTATTAATAAGATTACTACGTTCCGTTCGCTAGGCTCGGATGCCAAGTCGTACCTCCTCGCAATGGTAGGAGAGGTTACTGGTTTGAATCCAGTCGAGGTCACAAACTGCATAAAAAAGGGATACTAACTGTATCCCTTTTTCTATTTATAGCTTATTATTTAGTTGTCACATCACTTTTATTCGGTCCGCCAAAGCCTAAATTAAGCGATAACAGAGAAATTAAAGTACCATTGTTAACATTGAATGTAGGTTTAAAAGCGCTTCCAAATTGGTAAGACAAGGCAATCTGTTCTGTTAACCTGTAGCTAAAAGTCGCTATGTATTGGAAATCCCCTGAGCTTTCTTTTCGATACAGTGTATTGCCGGATGTATCGAATCCTGATTTAATTAAAGATTTGCTTTGTCGTCCGGTGGCTTCAAGTTCGACGCTGAACTTTTTAAAATTTCCTGAAAGGGCCATACCGTAATCAATATTGTTGTCAAACACATTGGCAGCAGGGAAATACTTTTCGAAATAATCTTTATAATAATGCTCATATCGTAACGTCGCTGTTGCCTTTAAGAAATCAAGCTTATTGGAAAAATTATACGACGGCGTTAGCCATACCGAATATTTGGGCACTTCCGAAAAGTTAAAGTTATTGTCCGGAAAGTTAACATGCACTGCACAGGCAAAATCTATTAACAAGCCCTGACGGTTTTTGATGTAAGCTTTAAATTCGTCATAGCTTCCACCGACATGCTTTTCTATTAAATCGCCAAAAGCTATAAAGAAATCATCAATTTTAGCCATGTCAAAAGGAAGTGCCTCTGTTTCATTGTAAATGTTTTCTACAATAGTTTCTGCCTCTTTTTTAGATTTTGTTTTTAATTCCTTATATATCCTATCGGTAAGAACGTCTCTGACATCTCTTAGATAATCTTCTTTTTTAGTATAGGATTTGTCTTTTAGTTTTTCCAGTTCGAGAAGAATAAACGAACCAATTCTTTGGTTCTCCGTTAAATTTTTAACTAGAGCGGTTATATTCTCCTTGTCTTTAGCATTTCCAAAAAACACAGAAGTACGATATCCTATGGCAATACTTTTCGTTTTCGTGCTGTCCTGCAATAAAAATTGCTGAGTAGAGGCAAGGGACAAAGCAGAGTTTCTGAATAACTGATCGATATTGAACTTCGGGTACAGATAATCTTCTAGCGTCAAACTATGATTGTTGGCCCAATACGGCATAAATTCAAGTCCAAAATCATTAGGAATGATACTATTGCCATTGTCATCACTAAAGTTGGAATAAAGCGCGGCTTCCAAAGCCCTGTATGATTTTGGCTTTAAGATAACACTAGGCTGCATTCCCAATATCGACGCTGCTGGCGAAGAAGGAGTAGTGAGTGTATTTAGTTTTTCCTGGGCAAAACAATTTACTGAAAGTATGGCTAGGACAAATGCTATTTTGAATTTCATGATTTCACGAATTTAATTTTTAAAAGAACATACGGTCTGTCAGTTTCCGTTTTCGGATTTGTATGTGTTAGTAATAAAGTATCATTGATGTAATATTCTATTATTATGGTGTCTTCTTCAGGAATTGGATTGGCAATATCAGACACGCTCATTGTTTTTTCACCCGTTAAAGTTTTTAATTTTCCTAAAGATCTTTCCCCCGAGTTTGCAATTTCAGGGTCATTATCTCCGGGGATATTGATGACTGTATGTCCAATGTTACCGTCTGAAATGAATTTTATTTTATAAATTACTTCTGTTTCAGCATCACCTCTATAAGATAATTGCTCGTATCGGTATATTTTTCTCATGATTTCTATTTTTATAATGTTGTGAATCGGATGTAATTTAATTCAAAAGTAAGAATTTACTTCTTTAAATGTTTTTGTGTTAATCGTTTTTATTTTTATTAAATTGTAAATATTGGTTTAATTGATTCTCAGATAATAGTACACTGCCACATTCTTCGGTCTGGTCTCATCTCCTCCAGTTGCGGCTGTGGTATAGCCTGTAGCATCCCAGGCATACTCTGATTTAGAGCCTTTTCCGCTTACTTCTCTCTTGGCCGAGGCTACATAACCGTGCGTATGCGATTTGAAAGTGTCATTCTGATAACTGCCTGCAATACGATTTTCAGGATCAGCTTTGTCTGCACTAATTACCGGAACTGGCTGGTAAGGATCGAATGTATTCAGTCCCCTTAAAAACATGCCTCTTAGGTCAGGTATAGCATTTTGTGAGGTCAGCGTCTGGAACTTCGAATTAGGCACCGGTCGCCCATCACAGGGAGTCCATTTGCTCTTAGTTGAGGTCCAGATACCGCCTGGGCTTTTATCATTGTTTTTTGTAGCGGTATTAAACTGTTCAAAATTCAGGTAAGAAGTGACAATAGTGCCAATAGGTAATTCTTTACTCGAAGTAATATTTTCCTGTGCAGAAGCCTTACTGGATATAGCACCCCTGTCCGTTTGAAGGGTCAGTATCAAATCCTTATCTATTGGTCGTTTGCAGGTGACTAATGTGGTAAATCCCTTCAAATTGTCACCAATGGTTAAATTGCCACTAAGGATACTGCCTTCAGGGACTATATGGAATGCTCTGACTACAGGCATAGCATCAGTAGGAGAGGATGGTCTGTAGTAAATCGTAAACACTACATTATCTTCTGTCTCAATGTTGGTTCCCTGAATGAAACCGGATTGTCCCATTTGCCTGCTTTTCTCTACGCAATCTACATAAGCCTGATACAGATTGATGTTTGGGACCGACTGTAATAAAACCTGAACGTTATTTTCTTCTAACCTAAGTTCTGTAATGGAAAGCAATTTTGTTCTCAATTCTGTGAATCGCTGTTCACTATCGTTGGCACCTATCGAAAAAGGAACACCTTCTATGGGAATGGATAAGGAACCTCCCCATTTGCCGCTTTTCATATCGGATTTGAATGTTTCAGAAAGATAGTAGGTTCTCAAATCTTTACTGAATGAATCTACTTTGGTCATTTTAGTAAAGGAATACAGTCCGTCAGTCGGCAGTTTGTCGCAATCCTGTGCGAAAGTGCCTATACTGATTAGCAGTACCGTTAAAATTGTTGATGTTGTGTTTTTCATAATAGTTGTTTTTAAAGTCATTGAAAGTTTAGTTGGTTATTTGAATTACCCTTTATACAATAAAGGAATGAATAGTGTATAAAGGATTAGCGCAATCGAAGTCAATAAAGCGATAGGATGCACCATGTGAGTTAAATCTGCGGGCGGATGAATTGCTAAAGCCCAGCATAGAATACAGCAATTGGCCTTTTTTGGTAACATGCGATATCCTGATTAAATAGACGGGCGTCATTATCATAAGGATGACTATTACTACCCACACTACATTAGAATCGTCATTTAATTTAAAAGCTCTATAAATCCTGAAATAGTAACATAGGCTGTTATAATTTCGGAGGGGATTAATTTGACCAGGCGTTCTTTATAGTTGCTTGGTTTTTCAACTGAATCTATTGGTTCAGCATCTTTTACTGAGGTGATTTCTCTTGCCATGATTTTTGTATTAAAAACTAATACTCCAAAGTTATTTTGGAAAGTAGTGGCAATCGATAGTGAAATCCCTAGTAATAAAAAGGGTTTTACCTAAAGTCTTTAAATTAAAGCCTTGCCCATGATTTATTAAGAAAAAAGTGATAATTTGGCTTACTGAGACAGTTAGGGAAATACCTTAGCGGAAATAGGGTTTTGCCTACTGTAGGAAAAGCAGAATGAGTCAACTTTGTGTGTTACTAATCACTAAAAATTTTAATTATGAAAAAAACATTATTCTTCTTATTCCTGTCATTGAGTTTGGTGGGATGTAAAAAATGTGGGGGCCCACATGATCAAGGAAAACAAACAAATTGTCCACCAATAGGCTTACCTATTTCTTGTAACGATACCTTACTCACAGAATTTATATGTTCGGACCCTGGAGATCGTGTAGCATGGTTGCAAAAGAATGGAGACCTATTGTGTGCAAAAAATTTATATGACTGTATAGTGTTTTTACATACAATAGATAGTGTTGATTTTAAAACTTTAGCCCAAAAACATCCTGAAAATAAAAATAAAATTCATTACTATGGGAAAGAATGGAAAGAAATTAAAAATGTGATGGATAGTATTAAATGTTACCATAATTATGTGAGTTTCGATACAACTGCTAATGATGTAAAACCAATTAAGATAAGTAAGTTTGATTTAAAAGAGACCTGTTATTCGGGATCTTTCTTACAGGGTATTGAAACTAAATTTAAGATAAAAGGTACCGATAGTATTTATTTTGCTAAAGCAAAAGTTCCAATAACACAAAATGGAGTAACTATAATAGTGACAAAAATAATTTTTAAAATAAAAAAAGAAGAGTTAATAACTACTGCTTTTTTTGATATATCTGATTTTCCAGGGTTTCTTAACCCAAATCATACCTCCTGTGGTCTTTAAAATAGGTCAATAAGTTGTCTTAATTTATTTAATATAGTCACTATGTTCGATTTCTTCCTTCAATCTATAAATTTTGTAAAATTATATGTGATCTTCACATTGGTTTTTGCATTGACATTAGGTATACGAAAGAAAAATCACCGACTTCTTTTAGGGATATTATTTGTTAGTTTTTTTGCTGAGTTAATCGATTCAGTATTGTTGTATCACAAACAATCCATAGGGTTTTCTGCCACGCTTAATGTTATTTTACATCATAGTTTATGGCTGTTGATTCTTTACAATAATTGTCTGTTGAAGAAAACAATAGGAATGTTTTGCATTGCTTTCTGGAGTTTTTCTGTTTTCAATCTTTTTTTAGGAGAAGGACTGACAGCGTTTAACTTCAGTACGTTTATAGTAGGTGCTTTCTTGTATATTGTGGCTTTCATTTTAGAAAGTTTTAATCACCTAAAGCAGGAAAACTTTGATTTTTTTACCTCCAATGACTATTTGTTGTTGTTGGCACCAGTGTTCTTTTTCTTTGGTTTGACTTTTATTTTTGGATTTAAAAGCAAAGAATTGGCTACTACAGTTATTTTTGAAAATATCAAGCTGTATTCGTTTATCATGTCTGTGGTGAACATTATCTATTACAGTTTGTTGACTATTTATATTTATAAAGAAAAAAAGCAATCCCATGTATGATATTGCCTTTGGAATATTAATCGGATTGCTTTTTATCATCTTATTGGTGCTTTTTTGCGTGTTGATTGTCAAGCTCTACATCAATAAAATAAAAAACTACACCAGACTGATTTACCAGAAGGATATCGATTTTCAGATGGCCTTAAACGAAACAATATTGGAAACCCAAGAGCAGGTTTTGCATAATATTTCGCAAGACTTACACGATGATGCGGGTCAGCAGTTGACTTATATCAACTTTCAGCTGGAAAACCTCAAGTTGGATTACCCTAATTTGAAGGACGTTTTGGAACCATTGTCACAATCGGCCGACCATTTGTCTCATTCCATCAGAAGCATTAGCCATTCGCTAAATCTTCAGACGCTTTTGCAGCAAGATGTTTTAAAAGCCATTGAGGTTGAAGTAGCTCGTTTGGATAAGAATCCTAAAATCAATGTCCGCTGTGTTATTGAAAAGCCATCGAGACAGGATTTTAGTACCAATGAAAAAATTGTGATTTACAGAATCTTCCAAGAAGTCATCAATAATTGTTTTAAACACGCAAAAGCTTCTGAAATCAACATTCAAATCACCACCTTGCCTCAATTTATAATGCGAATAACGGACAACGGAAAAGGATTTGATTATGAAGCCACACAAGTTAAGAAGCCAACGTTAGGATTGCGAAGTATGGTCAACAGGGCCACTATCATTAATTACAATCTGGATATTCAATCGAAAGTTGCAGTAGGAACAACAATTATTTTATCCGAAAAAAAATAACATCCATGGAGCAAATTACAATATGTATAATAGACGATCACGCCATTGTAAGACAAGGTCTTAAAGAGTTGTTGCATAAAATGAATCATTATAAAGTGATTCATGAGTTTGACAACGGAGAAGATTTTCTGGCGAGTCTGCCGCTGGATCCGCAGCCGAATATGTACATACTGGATTATTCTATGCCGCATATGAATGGTATTGAAGTATTACAGGCATTGGAAGAAAAAGAGGAAGAATACCGCGTATTATTATTGACGCAACATTTTGATGAAGATATGATCAATGCCGCTTACCATCATGGCGCAAGAGGATTTCTGCATAAGAATTGCAGTGCGAATGATTTGAAATTTGCTATTGACAATATTGTTAAAATCGGGTACAATAACATTACAGAAATACTAAAGAGAATTCGTAATTTTAATGTTCCCACGGGAAAGGAAGAAGAGCAGATTACGCTTTCGGATAGAGAAATGAACTTTTTGAAACTGGTTTGTGATGAAAAAGAATATACATACGAGCAAATGGCTGATATCATGAATCTTTCCGTTAAATCTATCGAAGTGTATCGTACCGCGATTTTTGAAAGGTATAATATTAAGTCTAAGGTTGGATTGGTTTTATTTTCTCATAAATACCGAATAACAGAACCATTTCTTTAACATGTTTTACATATCATTTCTATGCCTTCGAGTGCCTCAGGCAACGAAATTCTACAATTACTAAAACCATTATATTAACAATATTTTCCTTAAATTTGTTTAAACACCATTCGTTATGGAAATTAGAATTGAAGCCATTCAGATTGCAGAATCGTTTAATATAAAGAAATTTCGTGCCGATTTCCGTACCGAAGCCTTTTCGGGATCGCTTTCAGAGGTGTTTTATGCACTGGCAGACACCAATAGGTTCTTATATGTTTTTGATTATGGCGTAGTAGTTTTTGGTAATTACGATGCCGTGGCGATGAGCGAGTTTATCACTTTTGTAAAGAACTATGCTACTAAATTGGTAGGATCCGATTTGTCTGAAGAATATAAGATCATAACTGATGTTGATGTGCCAAAAGCCATTGTTAAAGATGATTTTGTTACTGTTCCGGTTGTAGATGCTTCTATACTTCGTATTGTGATGCTAAACATAGGACAATCGGTGGCGTTGGAATATTATGAGTTACTGACAGACGAACTCATCAGTTCTTCCAAACTTTATATTTTAGAATTGGAAAATCATGGTAGGTTGAGTATCTCCAAAACCAATTTGCTAAAGTATATCGGTAAGGTGCTGAATGTTAAAAATAGTATTGTCGATAATCTGTATATTCTGGATGACCCGAATTTGGTTTGGGACAATGAAGAACTGAATCTGCTCAACCGCCGATTGAAGCTTAATTTTGATATTAATCCCCGATTTAAAGATTTGGATTACCGCCTTCAGATTGTTGAAGATAACCTGACACTTTTCACAGATGTATTGAATGTTAGGGAAAGCACCCGTCTGGAATGGATTATCATCATATTGATTGTTTTGGAAATTATTATTGCTTTGTTTTTTCGTTAGAAAGGGAGAAGGGAGATTTAGTTTTGATTATTATATTAACTTAATACATATATCATGAAGTTTACTAGAAAAGCTAATACCAATTGGAAAGGTTCCGGGATGGAAGGAAAAGGGACCGTTAGTACACAAAGTACCACGTTAGACAACGCGAAATTGTCTTTCAAAACCCGCTTTGAAGAGGGAATAGGGACCAATCCTGAAGAATTGATTGGAGCTGCTCATTCAGGTTGTTTTACCATGCAGTTGAGTTTTATACTTACCGATTTGGGGCATGTTCCACAGAATTTGGATACTGAAGCCCAAGTTACTTTTGAAGATGGAACCATTACAAAAGTGCATTTGGATTTGAAAGGAACAGTTCCCGGAATTACAAATGATGAATTTCAGGAAGCGGCATTAAAAGCCAAAACGATTTGTCCGGTATCTAAATTGCTAAAGGCAGATATCAGTTTGACTGCAACGCTTTTGTAAAATAACTTCTGATTCTTTTAGATTTAAGCATAAAAAAAGCCGAAAACATGTTTTCGGCTTTTTTGTTTTATTCCGTTTTCAGAATGACATTTTTTCCATCTGAAGAAAGTATATTCAATTTGGTTTTTGTAATCTCCAATATTGTGAATTTCTTCTCCGGTTTTGCTTCTGATTTTGTAGTTAATTCTTTATTGTCAGCGCTCAATGTCCATGTTCCAGAACCATCTCCAGATGCGTCAGTTCTTAAC